>JAILLZ010000061.1 GCA_024692885.1 Lachnospiraceae bacterium
GAAGAGCAAAGTTTTTCAAATCCGGAAAGCCTATGATTCCATTTACCAATTTGATAATTTTTGAATCATCGACATCTACTTCTCCGAAAAGTCTGGTATTAGCTTTCATATAAATAAAAAACCTCCTTATAAGTAATCCAACAGGCTCTGCTTTTCTACTTTAGAAGCTGCCTGAAGACATGCCTGGTATGCGACATATGCTGCGGTGTAGTTGATAATAATCTCCGAAAGATCCTCATCTTCGTTTTCGGATTTAAGTTTCTCAAGTGTTGACTGCTGATTTCCGACTCTTGTCTCAGTCATATCGAGTCGGTCTCCCTTTGTACCTATTTTTGTAAGTTCAAGGTTAACATTATTGAGATAATTATCAAATCGAGTGATGTATGAAGAGTACGTCTCCTGCATAGCCTCGTCTGCCAGGTCTTTCTCTCTTGTGGCAGTCTCAAGCCACTCGTTTAACTCATCCGTATAGTCTGCATATACACTATTATTTAACATTTCTTTAATCTTTGCAACATTCTCATTTGCAGTTATTGCTCTCTGTACAATAGAAGTCAATTCCTTAACATCCTGATATATATCCGAATTGAAAACGTCTGCTGCCTGGGTATTTATAACCAGCTCCTGGCCTGTTGCTATAGTGTAGCTTATATCCTGATAGATTCTGGCTCCGTTGTCAAAGTTTACGTAAGAAACTGGATTAACCGAATCGGTAACATCCGTACAATTGAAGTAAAACTCCGGTCTGAGTTCTCCCACATTGAATCCGGTCTTATTGTAGTCCACATCAATTGTGGCATCTGCAGACTTAATTGAACTTGCAAGGTTCTTTCCAAGAACAAGCTCACCGGTCTCCTTTATGAAGACCATGTCATCGTCGCCCAGAGAAAAAGCATTTTCTGTACCTGCTGTAGCAGATGCATCTTCCCAATCCTGAAGAGTATCGTATATTGTATAATTTGCTGCCGTAATAGAAGCATCTGAAAAAGTAATCGTAGGGTCACTTGTCACATTACCGTATGCCAATCTTACTCTCTCGTAATCTGAACTGTTTGAATATGCTTTTTCCAAAGCTGTTGTGTCTGTAATTTCAGCAGCTGTTGAAGGTACGGTTACTCCGTCAGTGATATATGTATGTGTCTCTATCTTTGAAGCACTTATGCTCTCCGTAATATCATATGAAATTGTTGAAGCCTCATCCGCATCATCAAACACAAGCTTGCAGTTTGTCCTATAACCGGTGAAAACCGTTCTTCCGGCATAATCGGCATTTCCCTCGCTATAAACCTGCTCCTGAAGTGCCTTCAGGTTTGTGAGGATAGTATTTCTGTCATCAGCAGTGAGTGTATCGGTGGTTCCGTTTACACACTGAGTTCTGATATCATTCAGAAGCTTTTGCATGTTGGTAAGAGCGGTCTCAGTGGTATCAAGCCAGGAGTTAGCATCCGGTATGTTTTTCTCGTAATACTGTGTTACCTGTGAAAGACTTGTTCTGAGTCTCAATGCTCTTATGGCAATAACAGGATCTTCAGAAGGCTTCTGTATCTTCTTCTGTGTGGACATCTGTGTGTTAAGCTTATCTACATTAAGCCTGTTTGAATTCATATTAGATGTCGTTTTGTTTATGATCATGTTATTTGTAATACGCATAAATTATACCCCCGTCTCAAGGATGAGTCTGTCATACATCTCGCTTAAAACCTGAATGGTTTTGGAAGCAAGTCCGTATGCATTCTGGAATTTTATGAGATCAAGTGCCTCTTCATCGTTGTCTACACCTGAGATTGACATTCTCTGGAAGTTTATCGTTTCAGATATTGCCTTGTAGTTGTCGTAAAAGATTTCTGACTCCTGAGCATCTACCGTTATGTCCGAAAGAATACACTGCAAAAACTGATCTGCGGTGTTTCCTCTGTATACTACTGTGGTACTCTGAAGTTTCATCATCTGATCCACAATATCATGTGCATCCACACCCTGTGTAATATCGGTTGTGGTTGCAAATACGCTCGCATCTCTCAATGTAGCTTCAGCTATTCCAAGATTTGAAACATTAAGTTTATAATAGCTGTCCGCCTTTGACGAAATTGAAAATGATGTTCCTGAAGGGTCATATGTTACTCCGTCAGTTGAAACATTCTGATCCGAAAAATCGTACTCTGTTCCGTCATATGCGCTTGCTACGAAAAAGGCTCCCATCGCATTACCGTTCATATCCTGACCACTCTTCTGATAAGCGTTGAAGAGTTCACAGAGTGTTCTGAGATACTCTGTCATCTGTCCCATATAGTATGGGATACCCATTGCTTCTACATTATCTCCCACAGTTGCGGTAAGTCCCGAAAGAGAATTTCCTGCCTGAGGTGAATCTGCGGCAAGATTGAATGTATATGACTCAACGTTTCCGTCCGCATCGTAATTTATCGTTATATCATTGTACTTATAATCTCTGGCCTTGATTGTGACATATCCGCTGTCATTTATTGTAAGTGACTCCAGAGTCGTCATGGTCGAAGGTCGTACTGTTATATAATCAGGTCCGGCATTAATAACCTTTCCCTTGAAACCGTCACCATTGTTTCCGTCTCTTATATCAACTAAAGCTTTAAGCGTTCCGGTCATGGTGTTTGCGGCGAGGTTAAGTTCTGAGCTCGAGTTACTCCACTTTACATCGTACAGTCCTGCCACATCAGTCTGATTTACTTTGTACTCTCTTGCAACACATTCCAGAGTGTTGTATGTGTATGTGTCTACAAGCTTCTGTCCGTTAATTTTTATAACATATGTAGTCGCTCCAACAAATGTATCCGGATCGTTACTGTTTAATACAGGAAGTTCCTCTGCTGTTACCGGTACAATCTTTGAAAGTTCATCCACGAGCAACGCTCTCTGGTCTCTAAGTTCGTTGGCATATCCACCCTGAATCTCGATAGAGTTTATCTGCTTATTCAAAGCTGCAATTTTTTCAGCTATTGAGTTTACGTTGTCAACCTCGGCCTTAATCTGATCGTTACAATCTTCCTGAAGGCTCGAGAGACTGGTTGATATCATTGAGAAATATGAACAAAGCTTCTGAGCGCTGCTGACAAAAGCCTGTCTTACTGTGATATCTCCTGCGCTTGTACTAAGAGTATTCAGATTGTTAAACATGTTTGCGAAGATTGTTGAGAATCCCTGCTCAGTGTCATCATCTATGAAATATGTCTCAATCTGACTCATGTAATTCACTTTTGTCTCATACATTGAGTAAGAGCTTTGGTTTTTCCAATATTTCTCGTCATAGTAAGTGTTTCTCAGCTGAGTGATGGATGTGGTTGTAACACCGGCACCGGCAGTTCCGTATTTCTGGTTCGTCTTCAAGGAATCCGATGTAACTCTGTTTGCAACCTGCTTACTGTATCCTTCAGTCTGTACATTGGAAATATTGTTTGCAGTTGTGTTTACCGCGGTCTGAAACGCGTTAAGTCCGGAAGATGCTATATTTAATCCAAAAAACGTAGATGTCATATGTCCCTCCTTATCCCAACTGTGTGATTATGTATTCAAGCATTTCGCTTACCACATTTATAAATCTTGAAGATGCGTTGTAAGCGTTTTGGTATTTAATCATGTTTGTAAGTTCTTCATCGGATGAAACACCCGTAACCTGAAGTCTTGCATTTTCAACAGAAGTAACAGTAGACTCAAGACCCTGTGCCGTTGAATCATAGACATCTCCTGCTGTAGCAAGTGTTCCCGTCATCTTAGAGTAATACTCTGCAAATGTAACTGGGGTCGTATCGTTAGGATTAAGCACATTACTCTTATCCGACCAGATAGCAGAGAGTGCTTCACCTAGTTCATATGATATTCCACCGTTCTGCAACATGTGTGCAAAATTGGTAGGATACTTCATAAGATTATCATTGATGTTCACACTGTTTGTAGTGTACATCTTTGATGTGTCTGTGGTATCTTCCTCATTGAACACATAATAAGTTTTACCGTCAGAGCCGTACACTTCAGTGTATCTGCTACATCCGGTTCTTACAAAGAGCTCCTCCGGAGGAATCTTTCCATCCGCACCCACTGCGCAGTTTTCAGTGTCCAATACCAAGGTTCCTGCAGCCAACGTAACAACTTCTCCGGTTTCACTAACACCGCTTATAGTTGATGTAAGCTCCGTATTTGGACACATTGTGTCGTTTATCGCAGTTATTATATTGTGCATAAGCTGATCAAATTCAGCTTCAATATTTAAGATAACGGACTTTGAAATACCCTTGTCATAATCTCTCTGAGTAATTCCATCTATATCCCTATAGTCTGCCCACGAATCTCCTCTCGCAAGACAAAGAGCCTTCAAAGAACCAATGTCGTTCTTTTTCGCTGTAGATATTTCTCCGTCAAAGTTGAATACATCTCTGTATATGCCTTTATCATCATCTGACATGTGGTCCCAAATAGGTGTGACAAATCCCGTAAGATCATCCGTTCTCATGCCGATAGTATAACTCTTAAGCTCGTCTACAAATTCAACGTCCTCAAAAGTTACTTTTACAATTCCGTTAGGTATTTCTCTGTATGATATTTTTCCATATGAAGACAGCTCATCAAGGGCATTATCTCTCGCATCTCTGAGATCATATGCCGTCTCTACGCCTGCTGCTTCTATTGCCTGGATTTTGTGATTTAATTCGTTGATGAGTTCACCAAGTTCATTGACTTTTTCAATAGAATCCTTGATCTGCTCATTGAGATTGTCCTGATACGTCCTCAAACTCTTATTCACAGCTTTTGCTCTAGTCAAAAACAGTTCAGACTTCTGAAGGACCAGGTTCTGATTTACGCTATCCGAAGGATCTTTTGCAAACTCCTGAAAAGCAACCCAAAGTCCGGTATCTCCGGTAAGGATTTCTTCAAAAGCGTCCCCTTCCAATTCCTGGAAATAGTTTTCAATCTCGGATACAGCTTCATATGTTGTAGAATAAAAAGAGTACCGGCCATTTTCAGTCCTGTACGTCTTATCCAAAAAAATGTCCCTCGCATGAACAACATCCGCTATAGTAACACCAAGACCTGCTTGCTGATAACTTACGGCGGCTCTGTTGTCAAAGGTGACATAATTTCTGTCACTATAAACAACCTGCTGACGCACATAACCCGTGGTGTCCACATTGGTTATGTTGTTTGCGGTTGTATTTAATCCGTTCTGTGCATTTTGTAAGCCGCTTGCGCCGACCCACAAGCTTCCCATTCCATTAGCCATGGCTTCGCGCCCCCTGTTGTTCTACTGCTTCGTGTCAAAGCCGCTGCCTCCCAGGATATCACCGGTATTGTAGGCATTCCTGTCATAATTTGCTGTTTCCGGTGCCTGTCGCATACTCTTAAACAAGGTGAGATCGAATTCGACCATTTCCATAGCCTGCTCAATCAATGTAGCATTTAGTTCATTGATGCTCTTTAAACGTTTTCCGACTACGAGGAGTGACTCCCTGATATCCGAAAGCTTACGCTGTTCATCAGGTTGGTTGTCCATATAGCCGATAAGTTTAAGCACTGTAAGGTCTGCAGGGTCCTTTCCAAGAACCTGCGCCATGTCTTTCATAATGGATTCTCTTCTGTTAGCCTTGTTTTGAAGATAGCCGGCGACCACTTGCTCGCTCTCTGAGATTTTTTCCAATTTGTCAATCTCAGCCGCAATGACCGCCTGCCTTTTTTCTTCGCCAAGAGCTATTAATTGTTCATAATCAGTCTTTTCTTCATTTAAGACTTCTATGAGATCGTCCATCAAGCTAGCCACGTCACTTCTCCTTACTGTGCTGCCTGATATTTCTCAAGCAACTTGCTTGCAAAATCTCCGGCATTCACGCTGTAATTTCCAGATTCGATACTTGTCTTTAAAGTTGCGACTTTATCTTCCCTGATATCGGAAGCTGCAGCGACTGCCTGTTTTGCTACCTGAAAGTCACGTCCTGCCTGAGAAATATGAACCTCATCCTTTCCAAGAGCTGCTTTGGAAACATTGTTTGCCCTATTTGTCTTGTTAAGGCCATATATCTGAGCTACCTGGCTTAGTGTGTCTATACGCATCACAGACTCCCCTTTCTTCCTTATACTTGAGTCAATCCTTTGCTCTTCAAGTTATTTATCGGTTCTTTTTCCGTAATCATTAGTTTGTTTTTCAATTTGTTTATAGTTAATTAGACCTAATTTGGCTAAAATAGTCTCTTTAATTCTCTAATTCTTGCATTCCACGTATGGTATTCTAACGCCTTTTTATAGGCTGCTTCTTCCATACGCTCCTGCCACTTCTCATCTGAAAGAATCGTTCTGATTTTATCCGGCAATGCTTCCAGGTTTTCCAAATCATAGAATACTATGTCTTCGCCATCTTTGAATTCTTTCTCCAAATATCTAGTTTTATCGGTCAAACATACTGATTTATTGAGCATGGCGTTCGCCACACGCTCTGTCATCCCCGCTTTATGCCACGACATAACATTTAAAGAAATCTTACTTTGCGCCATGATATCCATACTATCGACATATTCTACCTCGTTATGTACTATAAGATTCAGATAACCTGCAAACGGAGAATGTTTCCAGTAGTCATCAAAAACATGTAATTCGATACCAGCGTCAAGAATGGTCTTGATAACCTGCTCTCGATAATAAAACTTAACTGCTGTACCAACATCGCGTATTACATGAAGCATTGCAACATATTCGTCATGTGAAAAACTGTCCGGTGTAACGCCTTCGGTCTCACGGAGTATCTCCTTAAAAGCTTCCTCAATCGGAGTGTTCGGATGCTTCATCATATAGTCATATAAAGCATTGGCTCTCTTTCGTCTATCCTCAGGATAGCTTTTTATATTCTCAAGCTTACTTCTATAATCAAAATACTTGCCTATAAAAGTAAGATCATATATCTTTTCCACCGGTGCTCCGGTCCTTACCAAGGTTCCCTCTTCCCCGGCAGGAGGAAAAAAATATGCCTTTTTTGTATTATCCAAATAATCGTTTATATACTTAGCGTAATCCTCATCCAATGTCAGTGCATATAAATCTTTAATAGGCTGCATCAGGTTGTAACAAACGTATAACGGATGATCAAATACAAACTGGAATTTCTTTGATTTAAAAAGATTTCCAACCATCACACCGTTTGATAGTTTTTCAGTGAAATATGATGTCTGAAATCCAATTACTGCTTTGGGATTTACCGAAGAAAGGAGCAGCCACTTAAATTCCCTTTTTTTTGACATTTCCTGTCCCGGATTTTGATCGCCCATATCTATGGCTATAGCTGATTCATCGTTTTCTCTTAAAGCCTGTGCCATACTTGTGGCAAAGCTGTCAAGCACTGAGCCGCACTGTCCTTCTCCAAGCAATGTAATCACCGGTCCTGTCTCCTCTGTCTTCACACTATCTCTCTGAGCAATAGCTTCCTTCGCCAGAGACAAAAATAGTTCCTGCTTACCGGCATTCGCTGCTTCATTCATAAGCATGAGAAAGAATGGATCAAACAAATTTAATTGTTGAAGAACATTGGAATAATTTCCAAGAATAAATGCCCCTGCATTTAATCCCTGTTCTGATACACTTTCCAACGGACAATCCAAAAAAAGCACTTTGATATGCTGCTTATCATTGAGTGCGTTAGCCTCCCTCAAAGCAGCATATCTCCAAAGTGCTTTATATCCGTCAAAATCTCCTATGTATTTTGGGCAGTCACAAGAAACCGCAACTGCCGCAATGTTTGTAATGCTATGGGTGGCAAGCTGATTGATACTTACATCTTCCAATGCCAACAACTGATCTATATCGCCTTTTTCAAACGACACCGCCTCATGGCGATATAAAATATGTCCTTTTATTTCAAAACCAGTTTCTCGTACCATATCTTTCCTATAACATATTAATTAAATAACCCATATTTTTTAAACTATACTAGGTCTGCCTGAAACCTCTAAAAGATGCATTTCTATTATAATACAAATCTCTGCATATTCGTTCAGATGCCTCCGCTTGTACCCTTT
>JAILLZ010000115.1 GCA_024692885.1 Lachnospiraceae bacterium
AGGAGCATTGAAATGAGACAGGCATTTTCGCTTTTGGTTGAGAACACATCGGGTGTTACGAGCCATATTTCAGGTTTGTTTTCCCGAAGAGGTTACAACATCGACAGTTTTTCATCCGGGGTTACGGCAGATCCTAGATTTACCCGTATAACCATTGTTGCAACAGGCGATGAGCAGATACTTGAACAGATTGAAAAGCAGTTGAATAAGCTTGAAGATGTAATCGATATTAAAAAGATCGATCCGAATAATTCGGTTACAAGAGAACTTATGCTTGTCAAAATTGGTATCAAGGATGCTGACAGACAGCATATCCTTAATCTTACCGAAATCTTTAAAGGTAAGATAGTTGATGTCACAAATGATTCAATGATGATAGAACTCACGGGAAAGCAACAAAAGCTCGAATCTTTCCTTGAATTGCTTGATGAATATGAAATTCTTGAGTTGGCCAGAACCGGACTCACGGGTCTGAACAGAGGCTCCAACGATGTTATAATTTTGGACTAATATAAAGGAGGCTATTTAAAATGGCAAAGATTTATTACCAGGAAGATTGTAACCTTTCAGAATTGGACGGAAAAACCATCGCCATTATCGGTTACGGAAGTCAGGGACATGCACATGCTTTAAATCTTAAGGAATCAGGATGCAATGTAATCATTGGTCTTTATGAAGGTTCTAAATCATGGGCAAAAGCCGAGAAGCAGGGATTCACTGTTTATACAGCTGCAGAAGCTGCAAAAAAAGCAGATATCATTATGATTCTCATAAATGATGAGAAACAGGCTGACCTTTATAAGTCTGATATTGAGCCAAATCTTGAAGCCGGAAACATGCTTATGTTTGCTCACGGATTTAATATTCATTTCGGATGTATTAAGCCACCTGCAAATGTTGATGTAACAATGATCGCTCCTAAAGCACCGGGACATACAGTTCGTTCCGAGTATCAGGCAGTAAAAGGAACTCCTTGTCTAGTAGCTAACGAGCAGGATGCTACAGGAAAAGCTCTTGACATCGCATTGGCATATGCACTTGGTATCGGTGGAGCAAGAGCAGGTGTCCTTGAGACTACATTCCGTACAGAGACAGAGACCGATCTTTTCGGTGAGCAGGCTGTACTTTGCGGTGGTGTTTGCGCACTTATGCAGGCAGGTTTCGAAACACTTGTTGAAGCAGGATACGATCCAAGAAATGCTTACTTCGAATGCATTCACGAGATGAAGCTTATCGTAGATCTTATTTATCAGTCAGGATTTGAGGGAATGCGTTATTCTATCTCAAATACTGCAGAGTACGGAGATTACATTACCGGACCTAAGATTATCACTGAAGATACAAAGAAAGCAATGAAGAAGGTTCTTTCCGATATTCAGGACGGAACATTCGCAAAAGACTTCCTTCTTGATATGTCTCCGGCAGGAAGACAGGTTCACTTCAATGCGATGAGAAAGCTTCATGCTGAACATCCTTCAGAGAAGGTTGGAAAAGAAATCAGAAAGCTTTACAGCTGGAACAACGAAGAAGACAAACTTATCAATAACTAAATCAAATACAGCTTCTGAAAAGACCGGAGTTTTCCGGTCTTTTTCGAAATCTATAAAGGGAGTATAAGGAATGGGTAAGATATTCAAATTTGGAAAAGACGTTGATACTGATCAGATTATCGCATCGCAATATTTGCTTTATCCAACAATTGATGAAATGATGACACATACGTTTGAATCATTGGATTCCGGGTTTGCTTCAAATGTTAAGCCTGGAGATTTTGTTGTTGCAGATGATAATTTCGGATGCGGTTCTTCCAGAGAGCAGGCACCAAGTGTACTAAAAGCGCTAGGTGTTAAGGCTGTGATTGCAAAATCATTTGCAAGAATATTTTACAGAAATTCCATTAATATAGGTCTACCCGTTGTAGTTAACAAAGAACTCTATGATGAGATATCTTCAGGTGACGAAATGGAGCTTGATCTTAATGCCGGATTCATTGTTGCAAACGGTAAAAAGTATGAATGTACCAAATTGCCGGATAAGATGCAGAAAATACTTGATAACGGCGGTCTTATAGCATCATTAAACGCGGAGGAATAAACAATGGGAATGACTATAGCTGAAAAAATAATAGCGTTGGCTGCAGGTGTTGAAAGCACAAAAGCAGGCGATATACACACAGTAAATCTTGATTATATGATGAGTAATGATGGAACCACACATCTTACCATTGATATGT
>JAILLZ010000118.1 GCA_024692885.1 Lachnospiraceae bacterium
CCTATAATGTAGTTGTAATTACATGGTTTGTCAAGGGTTAATGAAAATTTTGTTCAATAAGGATTTATTGGTTGTGTAATCAAAAAACAAAACCGCAGGGAGGCCTGCGGTTCTGTTTTGGTATAAATATAAGGTATGTAATGTATATTAGGAACGTACATATGAGCAAAATAATAAGGTAGGATTGATTAGCGCATACATCGTTTCTTCTTACTGCTTGGCCTTACATAATATCCGGAGTCTGTAGATATTCCGTAAGAACTTTCTAACGGGCGTTAGAAAGAACTAACCAAGACATGAATTATATTATTTGATATCACCAATGATGTCAATAGGTTTTTATAAAAAATATCTCGGTACTAAAGTACTTTGTATTTGCATTGGAATTTGAGTTAAACTAATTTTGTTGGAGCTATAAATCTGTCGGAATATTTGACGGCCAAGATGAATGCTCCGCGAGGATTAAATGAGTGAGGAGAATTGTATTGACTAGTAGAAAAAAAGAAATGCTTAGAAGAAAAAGAAGAATGAGAAATGCAATTTGCTTTTCGGTTATCGCGCTTATTCTTGTGATAATAATTGTTGCAACTAAGGTTACCTTATCAAAAACGAGCGGTAAATCAGATGTTTCTGATAATAAGGCCGGTACGGAAGCAGTCGGAACCGAAATTGAGAACACAGAGACGGAAAGTACCGAAGCTTCTTCGGAAAATAAAGATTCGGAAGCTGAGAGCACGGAATCAGCAACAGAGAGTACTTCGGAAACAGAAAATACTGAGACAGAGACAGCAAGTACTGATGATGCAACCAGCGAGACTGCATCTGAAAACTCTACAGGTTCTTCGGAGTCATTGCCTGCACAGACATTCGGAAGCTGGGATATAAGTTCTTTGTCATCTGAGAATGTTCCTTATGGTTTTAACAGAAGCGACACAGATTCTACAGGAAGACCAACGGGTATTCAGTACTATATTAATAAGTACTCACAGTACAAAGTTGATTTTATTTCAGACAGAACAGACAATGTCGTATATCTAACCATGGATGAGGGATTTGCCAACGAGCAGACATCTCAGGTTCTTGATATTTTGAAGGAGAAGAATGTAAAGGTAACATTTTTCTGCACGACCGATTTTGTCACAAATTGTCCTGACCTTCTTACAAGAATGATAAACGAAGGACACAGAATCGGAAGCCACAGCAAGACACATCGTCAGATGCCGACCCTTGACCTTGCAACGCAGGAAGAGGAAATCATGGATGTCGTGAATTTCATGAAGAACAATTACGATTATGATGTCCGCCTTTTCAGATTCCCTGAGGGACAGTTCTCAGAGCAGTCGCTTGCGTTGGTTGAAAACCTTGGACTCAAATCTGTATTCTGGTCATTTGCTTACGGAGATTATTCTTCTACACAGCCGGATGTTGCAGAATCGCTGAACCTTACTCTTTCATGTGTTCATCCGGGAGCAATTTATTTGCTTCATGCGAACTCATCAACAAACCTTTCGTTGCTTTCTGATTTTATTGACGGAGTAAGAGCGAAGGGATATGAGTTTGGCGGAGTTTATCCTGTAGACTAAATGTATCAATTAAAGTACAGAATTGATTAATTTATTTGATTTTTTGAAATCGTAAAATGCTATAATAAATACAGATTATTTTTTAAATGTAGAATTGATAGATACATTTAATAACTTATTTTAAATAAGAGTTGGAGGAGCTTGGGTATGGCTAAGAAAACAGTATTAAAAGTATTGGCAGGGGCAGCAGCCGTTGCGGGAGCAGCATTCGTTGCCAGCAAAAACAAGGACAAGATTGAAGAATTCAAGGATACGGCAACCGAAAAATTAAAGAACATTAAAGATGCCGTAACTTTTGAAGACGACGATCCTGAGACCGAAGTGGATGTTGACGGAGACGGAAAAGCCGATATCGTATCTGAAGATTCAGATGGAGACGGAAAGACGGATGCAGTTTACGAAGATACAGACGGCGATGGAAAAGCTGACACTGCTTATGTGGACACAACCGGAGACGGAGTGGTTGATAAGGTAGTGGACTTGGAAGGAAAAGCAAATCAGGCACCTACCGAAGCTATAGACGTTGACGGAGACGGAAAAGCAGATAAGGTTGCTTTCGATACCACCGGTGACGGACAGTATGATGTTATTGCTGAGGATACCACAGGCGATGGTAAACTTGACACTGCATATGTTGACACAGATGGTGACGGCATAGTTGACACAACAAAAGATATTTAAGAAGCAGGGCTACAAGCTCATTCTTGTAGAATTCTTTTTGTAATCACCGGGCGTAAGCCCGGTTTTTTCTTTAAATACTTTTATAAAATGACTTGTTGAAGAGAAGGCAAGATAATTGCCGATTTCCGTGAGAGAATAATCGGAATAGATGAGCATTCTCTTGGCAGCATCAACTTTTCTGTCTATAACATAATTCTGAAGGGTCTCACCGGTCTCTTTTTTAAACACTGTTGCCAGATAGTTTGGACTTAATGCAACATAATCAGCCAAATCCTGAAGTGAGATTTTTTCATGAAGATGATTGTAGATATAATCCATGCACGAATAAACCGGTTTGCTGAACTCCGGCGAATCCTGTCTTTTATTACACAACCTCATCTGTTTTGTGTAGTAAATCA
>JAILLZ010000174.1 GCA_024692885.1 Lachnospiraceae bacterium
CCTTATTTGGTTTTATGTCAAGTATATTTTACATTTTATTTAATTTATTTTATATTTCGCTATCCATACCGTCTTTATGTCGTGCATTAATGCCTTTTAGCAGCTATATTTGACATTTATCATTTACATAAATCTGCCCCAACGCTTTGTTAAAGCATTGGGGCTAATTCATTAGGCTATATTATTTTATACAGGAAGCATATCCGACTTGAGCATTTCATGAACTGTATTGTCCGATGCTCTTACATAAGCATAGTTTCCCATGTCTTTAATAACCGTGTATTTTTCGCGACTGAACTTATTCTCGATAGACTCTCCCTCCGTGAGAGAACCTGTTTTTCTTCTCTTCGGAAGGGACTCTTTCTCATCTGCTATCGGTAAATCGTTCAAGTCTTCAACTATGGTTTGCGTTTCTTCGACAGCTGACTTTATTTCTTTATCTATTTTTTTTGTAGCTGCCTTTTTCTTCAACTCGGCCATGAGGTCATCAACACTGTCAAAAAGCGATAACTGGCCTTCTACTTCTTTGCTCATTAGGATATTCCCCTTGGGTTATTATTATTTAAAGAATTGTATCTCCTCATTCAACTGGAGCGCAATATCTTTAAGATGCGCTGCGGACTCTGCAAGTGTTGTAACTGTTGCTGAAAGTTCCTCAACTGACGCACCTGTTGTCTCCGAAGATGCTGCATTTTCTTGGGAAATAGCGGAAAGTGATGTCATGGCATTTGAAACCTCGTTGTTTGAATCAACGCAAACGTCAGTTTCCTCTGTGATTCTCTGTACACTTCTTACAGTTTCCTCAATATCTGAAAGCATTCCCCTTACAGACTCAAAATACATCATTTATCTCACCTTCGATGTACCACGCCGACCAGTTCAAAGTAATCTGAGCTTCGTCTTTTGCGTTCTTTGAGAACTTCATATAACTGTTAAATGTGGCTAATGCCAATGGAATTGCGGCAATTAAAACCATTGAAATGATTAATTTGCCTTTGACGCTTGATAGACCCATTCCTTTCTTCATAAAAAATCCTCCGTGTTTCATAAGCGGGGTTACTGGTTTCAAATTTGGTCCATATGTTTTCTTGGGATATTAGCAAAGCGCTTTACCCCATTTTTACATTAACGTCTATATCCCCTAGAATATAACGAATTCGCCAACAAAACAAGACCTAAGTACTATATATTTGCATAAATCGGTAAGTTTTCTGTTTGTTCTTGAAAATGTGCTATAATTGTCATTGGAGTACCGATATTTCTATGTGTTTATATAGTGTAAGGAGATTACATGACGTTTTCGGATAGTTTTATAATTTCTAACATGAACGAACTTATAAAGGCAATTGATGAACTGGGATTTGTTCCTTTTTTCGAAAACAAAATACCCGGTTTTTCTATAGAGGAACACATTGCCCCGGGATGTTGGTATCACGACTCTGATGACGGTTTTTGGCCGGCCTGGGAATGGAAGGGACCTGTGATACAAAAGATGAACTGCGCCTACGGAAAATTTCTGAAAGGCAAAGCCATGTACGTCAGTCCAAAATGGTTTCCTGACTTTGCGAACTACAGACGTGATGGCTATGACTTTGATGCAAGATATGAAGATGGTCTGACTTCCTATCACGACAAGGAACTTTTCGAACTTCTAGACGCCAATGCTCCAATCATATCCAAACAGCTAAAGAAAGCCGGAAATTACGGAAAGAACGGCAAAAAGGGATTTGACACAATGATAACCCGACTCCAAAAACAGTGTTATGTCGTTATCAGTGATTTCAAATATGCAAAGGACAAATCCGGAAAAGAATACGGATGGGGTTTGGCCGAGTACTCCACACCTGAGATTTTCTTCGGCGAAGGTTTTAGAAACACGGTCTACAAGCGTTCTCCGGAAGAATCCTATGAACGACTTGTAAAGCATTTTGAGACCATTCTTCCGGGAACTGAATTAACGGACATCCAAAAAATATTGGCACCGTAAATACGTGATAGGGATATAAAAATGAATTGTGTCTTCATGACACAATTCATTTTTTATAACAATTATCCCTCTATGAGAATCTTTGATATTTCTCCCACAGAGTCTACCATGTAGGTTGCGCTTGCTGCCTTCATCTCATCGGTACTGCCGTACCCGTATGTCACTCCAATGCTGTCAACTCCTGCATCGACAGCACCTGCAATATCATACTTTGTATCTCCTATCATGATGCAATCGTTTTTCACAAGTTTGTATTCATATACGGCTTTTTCTATAAGTCGTTTTTTATCGGAACTGTGATCGTTCAAATCAGGTCCCACCATATAATCAAAGAAATCAGCTAGTCCAATTCTCTCAAGAATTTTCTTTGCAAATTTCAACGGTTTGCTGGTTATTAAAAGCACCTTGAAATCCTGCTGCTTCAATGTTTTAAGAAGTTCCGGTATTCCTTCATATATGTCCACATCATACATTCGCTCTGCTTCGTAGATGCTTCTGTATAGGCTCACCGCCTTTTCGCAGTCCTCATCAGACATATCATACTCTCTTTTGAATGAATCAAACAAAGACGGTCCTATAAATGTTTCCAGTTTTTCTCTTGGCTGGTCCGTTATTCCAAATTGTTCCAGCGCATACTCTACCGAAGACGTTATTGCTCTGCCGGAATCGGTAAGAGTTCCGTCCAAATCAAACATTATGTTCTTGTACATTTGTTACTCCTTCTTTTACCTTAAGCCCAATATGTCGGCCTTCCAGGTTATTACATAATAAAATATCAGTAATTCTATGGCTCGTCTATCACCTTTGTGACAATCTTTTTGTTTTTCTTCAACGCGCATATATAAAACTGAACACTCGCATCCGGTTCATCAAGCGGAATAGCAACTCTGTTTTCCGGAACATATGAAACATACTGCTTTGAGAGATTTGTCACGAAGTTTGGCAAATCCGAAGCCGCAATCAATTCATGAAGTGTCTTTCTGTCCGGCTGAACTATGAAATTGGCTCCCTTCATTTTCGTATCATGTATTTCCTGCCATATTCCAAGGTTTGTGGATGATAGTATGTTTAATCCTTTTAGATCTGAGAAGTATAGTTTGTCCCGCTTCGCCAAAGGATTCTTCTTTGGCAGGGAAACCATCAGCGATTCTCTGACGTATGGCAGGCATAAAACATTCTCCTCACTGCAGGGTTTCGACAATACAATAAGGCGATAATTATCATTCAATAGACCTTCAACAAGGGTATTCTCCGGTTGTATTACGGATGAAATTGTCATCTCGGGATAGAGAGAAGTTAATCTTGGTATCAGCTCAAAAGTCGGTCCGGGCGCACAAGAGCCCACCGAAAGAGTTGTAAGACTTTTTTTATAGTTTTCCATGCGTCCCATCATCTCCGCAACTCTATCCAAAACATCTTCCGCACATTCCACTGCAAGCATACCGGCTTCGTTTATTTTGGCATTGTTTTTTGTCCTGTCAAAAAGAGTCAGTCCCAATTCATCTTCAAGTTTTTGCATTGCTCTTGTAAGAGCCGGCTGTGATACATGAAGTGATTCAGCGGCTGCCAAAAATGTTCCTTCATCTGATATTTTTTTCAGATACTCAAGATTTCTCAGTTCCATAATACGTATTTCCCCTTTCATTTCACTATAATAAATTATTATAGTGAAATGAGCAATATGCATTGTACTTTCTCGAAGAACTATACTATTCTGTAATCGTAAAGACACGAAGGTTTTATAAAAAAATACATGAGGGTGAAGTCAATGAACATTTTAGAGAAAGCCATAACACCAATGCCTGCAATCGCAAAAGAAAGACAACTTTTTACCGGAGCAGCACTCAAAGCAATGATAATACCGCTTCTTATCGAGCAGCTCCTTCAGATGGTTGTAGGGCTTGCCGACACCATGATGGTAAGCTATGCTGGCGAAGCCGTTGTTGCCGGAGTCGGACTCGACACAATGGTATACACGATTTTTATATACTTATTTACCGCCATTTCAGCTGGCGGAGCCGTAGTTGTTTCTCAGTATATCGGAAGCAAAGACAGGGAAAATGCAGACTTGGCTGCATCACAGATTTTCCACCTCTCCGGAGTACTTTCCCTCGCATGCATGGTGCTCATGCTTTTATTCGGTTCAGCACTGCTTCAGGCAATGTATCCAAGCACTGAAAGTGCAACCATGGAAGCCTGCAAAACTTATATGTGGATTGTTTCCATTTCTTTCCCTGCAAATGCGCTCTACAATGCCGGAGCAGCCATTTTCAGATCAATGGGTAAAACCCGTGTGACAATGTGGGTTTCACTTCTTTCGAACATAATAAATGTTATCGGAAATGCAATAGGAATATTCGTACTTCACGCAGGTGCAAAAGGAGTTGCCTGGCCAACCACTATCTCATGGTATGTCGCAGCTATAATAATGATTGTTCTTTGCATGAAAAACGAAGACGGTGTAACCGTAAGACTTAAATATATTATTGCCCTCAAAATAGACATGGCAAAAAGAATCCTCGGAGTTGCTATTCCGAATTCTGTGGAAAACACTTTGTTCCAGGCTTCAAAAGTTGTTCTTGGAATGCTTGTTGCAACCTTCGGCACCTCGCAGATCGCAGCAAACACCACCGGTCAGACCTTCTGGTCACTTGCAGCCTGCATGGGAATATCAATGGGAACTGTTTTCATAACTGTTGTCGGACAGTGCATAGGCGCAAACGATGAGGAAGCCGCTGAATGGTACATAAAAAAGCTCACCAGATTGTCTCTCGTTCTCGCAATCGGATGGAACATCATAGTAATGGCTCTCACACCGGTGCTTTTACCTTTATATGATTTGTCTTCAGAAACTAAGCACCTGATCCTTATCATAGTTGCAATCCACAACCTGTTTTCAGCTTTGGTACAGCCTTTTTCAGGTCCGCTTTCATCAGGTCTTCGCGCGGCCGGCGACGTTAAGTTCACCATGTGGGCATCTATATTTGCAACTGTTGTCTGCAGAACCATCCTCTCTTTCATCTTAGCAAAATGGATGGGTCTCGGAGTAATCGGTATCGCCCTCGCTATGGTTTTGGATTGGTGCATAAAAGCCGCTTTGGATATCTGGAGATTCCGCAGCGGCAAGTGGAAAAACAAAAAGATAATCTAGTTTCCGAAAACACTTTTAATTCTGAGTTTCGTCAGGATAATCCCAAAAACATCCTGTATGGAAATTTTCGTTCCCCAGTGGTTTGGCTGTCAGCTTGAAAATCACACATCCATCCGGACACACAACAGTTTTGGTATACTCACCATCACCGCCAAGCTTGGTAAGATTTCCACCGCTTCTGACAGCTTCCATCACGGGATACAGCATCATCATTGTCTTCGAGCAGATTCCGTAACCGTCCTTATTTACCGGACAACCGTAGGTGCACTTATACACGTCCCCGACTTCTTCCCCATTACGACAATATCTTTCTGTGTGATCTCCATGTACAAACCCGGTCACTTCTACTGTGAATTCATATTCTTCGTCATACCACTTTTTCATTATTCTCCATCTCCTCCTAATCCATAGTAAAGGAATTCATTATATCTGGCATTCGCCTCTTCAACTTCCTTTTTGGCTTTCCATCTCTCTACGTCGCTGCAGATGGCCAGCATCTCATCCACGATAAGCTCGTCAGAATGTGGCTTTACATTGTAAAGATACGCCAGCATTCTGTCCATTGCTTTAGGGCTTCCCAGCTGCTTTGCGACCATATCTCCCAACTCTCCCGGGAAACCTAGTCTTTCAATTGCATGAACCAATTCATCATGTTTTCTAGCCCACAGTATATGATTATCCATTTTTAACCTCGCAATCCATGTATGTTCAATTCAAGTCTTGTTGAGCAAGCCTTAAAATAGAATACAGTCCTATAATATCATTCTTTCTCTGTTTATTTAATTATCCAAGTTTAATTAACTATGGCTAATATCATAACGAAAGTACTGCATCCCCTAAAATACGATTCGAATTACTCAAATAATTGCCTTTATCATCTCAAATACTGTAAAATTCATATTATAAATTTCGAAAGCAAAGGGGATTTTTATGCAGTACGATTTTACTTCAATTATGGATAGAAAGGGCAAAGATGCAATAGCCGTAGACGCCCTTGGTACCAATCCAAAGTTCGCTCCGGAATTGCCAAAAGAAGGTTTCGACATCATTCCAATGTGGGTTGCCGATATGAATTTTCCAACTGTTCCCACAATACAGGAAACGATAATAGAGAGAGCCAAGCATCCGGCCTTCGGTTACTTCAACCCAAGAGATGAATACTTCGAGTCAATTATAAAATGGCAGGAAACACGAAATAACGTAACCAATCTCTCAAAAGATGATATTGGCTATGAAAACGGTGTTCTTGGCGGAGTGATAAGTGCAATGAACGTTTTTTGTTCAAATGGCGATAGCGTTCTCGTTCATAGTCCTACATATATCGGTTTTACCATGTGTCTTAAAAACAATGGCTACAAGATTATCCATAGCCCTCTTGTAATTGATAATCAGGGAGTGTGGCGAATGGATTTTGAAGATATGGAAAAGAAAATCATAAAACATAAAATCCATGCCGCAATATTCTGCTCTCCTCACAATCCATGCGGACGAGTATGGGAAAAATGGGAAATTGAAAAGGCCATGGAAATATATAAAAAACATGACGTTTTTGTTATTTCCGATGAAATATGGTCTGATATTATTTTGAACAATCATAAACACATTCCAACGCAGTCCGTTTCCGAAGATGCAAGAATGCGTACCGTAGCTTTATACGCTCCATCCAAAACTTTCAATCTGGCCGGACTTGTCGGAAGCTACCATATTATTTATAACAAATGGATAAGAGACCGGGTTGAAAAGGAATCTTCTTTGTCTCACTATAATGAAATGAATGTACTATCCATGCATGCCCTCATCGGCGCTTATAAGCCTGAAGGATACGTTTGGGTTGATGAGTTAAAATCCGTGCTGAGCGAAAACATAAACTTTGCATACGATTACATAGAAAACCATTTTGAAGGTGTAAAAGTCTGCTTACCACAGGGCACCTACATGCTATTTGTGGATTGCAGCGAATGGTGTGAAAAACACGGAAAAACAATTGATGATGTCGAACATGCCGCCTGGGATGTAGGTGTTGCGGTTCAGGATGGAAGAATGTTCCATGGCGATTGTCACATCAGAATGAATCTCGCTCTACCGCTTTCAAGAGTTAAGGAGGCCTTTGAGCGTCTGGATAAATATGTCTTCAATGCTTAGTAATAACAAATAAAACGTAAAAAAATGTAATCAAACCAGTAAATACGGCGTTTCTCAAAAGGGACGCCGTATTTTTTCAGAAAAGGAAACGCTATGGTTCAAAAGTAACAGAAAACAGTTGTCTTTTTCTAAAATCCACGATACAATTGCATAGTACCTTTTTCTTATTTTTGATCTGTAAAGAGTAATAATTGTTCCTAATCTCAGTGTCATTCTATAGAAAACGACACGTTCAACAAATGTAGAGAAGGAGGTTATCATGAAAAGCTTTAGTATCAGGATTTTCACAATGCTAATAACCGCATTAGCTGTATTTGCGATTGTACTTGCTGTTCCGGGCAAGGATTCCAAGGTATATGCAGGCGGTGCCACAGTAACTTTGAAAAAAGTAGTCTATACAAATGATTCGACTACCGCTTCTTGCGAATTTCATTTTTATTCATCTGACACGATAACTTATATCGATCCTATGATTGGATCTACTCAGGGTGGATATGACTTTGATCTTGATACCCAAGATCCTACTAACCTTCCTACAGGATGGTCGCTTTCTGCAAGAAGTGGAGAATGCGTTCTGATTGCAAACCCTCTCCATTTCACAACAAATAGCGGTGAAAAACCGGCAGTTGGCTCTACCATATTTGTAGGAGTCGCTATCTCAACAGATAACGGCGAAGCTGAAGATCAGCTCCAGGTCACCGTTCCTCCAGTAGGTGAATCCACTACAGTAGTTGCCTCGGGCTATGCTTTCAAATCATCTTTGAAGGCGGCAAAAATAACCCTCAAAGAATCTATGACTAAGTACAAATACACCGGAATGCAGATAAAGCCGAAAGTTAGTATTTTTTACCCAAGAAACAATTCTAAAAATTCAGCAAAAGGCGGAGCAAAATATACACCTAACGAAACGGAATTAGTTGAGGGTACCGACTATGAGCTTTCCTATGCTAATAACATAGAAATAGGAACAGCAACAGTTACGGCAACCGGAATCGGAAATTACGAAGACTCTATCTCGACCACGTTCACCATAGAGCCTGCAGTTGCCGGTAATTTTTCCATTAGTTCCATCTCAAATCAGAACTATACCGGAAAAGCTATCAAACCGACACCGACTGTTTCATATCAGGGTACTACACTAACAAAGGATACTGATTATACTCTGTCCTACAGTAACAATAAGCTTCCCGGAAAGGCAACCGTTACTGTTACAGGTAAGGGACATTATACAGGTTCTACCCAAAAGACATTTAAGATTATCGGAAAGATGAGCAAAGCTTCCGTTGATAAAATAGCGGATCAGGGCTACACCAAGAAAGCAGTCACTCCAGTTCCAACAGTTAAATTTGCCGGTGTTACTTTAAAGAACAAGACAGATTTTACTCTTTCATACAAGAACAATGTTAAAAAGGGAACCGCCACTGTAACCATTAAGGGAAAAGGCTATTATACAGGTTCTAAAAACGCAACCTTTAGAATACGAAAAAGGGTTAGAATCACCTACGATGCAAAAATTACACTCGGCGGACTTAACAAAGACGGAGCAGCTACTTACAGCGGAAAAGCCATAAAGCCAACCGTAAAATCTGTAAAGCTTGACGGAACTACACTTAAAGAAGGCACCGATTACACCGTCTCATACGAGAATAATGTGGATGCCTCCGATAGATATCCAATGCCAACGGTTATAGTAACAGGCAAGAATTTATACTATGGCTCCAAAAAAGCTTACTTCGTAATCAATAAGGTAAAATGGAATCTCAAGGTTTCGGATATTGAAACAAATTATTCCACAACCAAAGAGACCATCACTTTGATGAAAAATAAGGATTTAAAAGAAATGTATAGTTGCCTCTCTATAGATTCCTATACATTAGCTACATCAAGCAGAGGCACCAAAACATATTATTCTTATAACGACCGTATAAAATGGCCAAAGAAAAAGAGCAGCGGTAACCTGACTATAACTATTCCTGCAGCTTTCATCGGTAAGATT
>JAILLZ010000079.1 GCA_024692885.1 Lachnospiraceae bacterium
AATCAAAAAACAAGGCGATTGAGATAAGTTATTTTATTAACAAAGTACATGGATTTTCCTTGTAAAATCCATGTATGCATGCTACTCTGTTTTCTATGTGTAAAATCACATAATGTATACGAATCTTTCGGGGCTACGATAGAAGCATCTATTCGCCCTTTTATCGTAGATGTATTGTTTTATAAAAATACGGAGTAATGAAATGAAAGAATTATTGAAAAGAACCACCCCAAAAACATTTGCATGGATGGCCATCGGAGTATTTATAACCGGACTCGGAAACGCAGTTCTCAGGCTCTCAACCATGGGAACGGATCCATACACAAGCATGAACCTTGGCTTAGCCAACTATATTCCGGTAAGCTACGGAACCATACAGGCAACTGTAGGATTATTGTTTTTCATTCCTGTAATCATTTGCTACAGACACAGCATTGGTTTCGGAACGTTTGCAAATATGTTGGGATTGGCTTACATATCGGATTTTCTAATGTGGGTTTTCAAGAATGTTGGATACACACCTGATTCATTATCCGGCAACGTTACTGCAAGAATTGTTCTTATGCTTTTGGGCGTATTATTCGTCGCATTCGGACTGGCAATGTATTTTGAGGCAGACCTTGGAGTTGCTTCCTTTGATTCCCTGGCACCAATGATAGTAATGTGGTCCAAAGGAAAAATAAAATTCTTCCAGGCCAGAGTAATCGGAGATGTGAGCTGTCTTGTCATCGGATTTCTTCTAGGGGCCATTATAGGACCTGCTACTGTAATCATCGCTGTTGGACTCGGACCTATGGTGGCATTTTTTAGAGGAAAACTTGCTCCTTTTTGTAAATCCGAAGTGGCAAATCAAAACGTTTAACACAATCACAAAATGCATATCATAAAACCAAGCAATTAAAAGCAAATTATTTAAAAAAAGAAAACACACCATATTTGGTAATTATCCTTAAATGCAATACTTACTCAATATGGTGTGTTTTCTTTATATATTACTGTTTTACAACTCTATTTTCTTAAATCTATCTTTCTGATAGCATCACGGACAGCCAATACTCTTGATGGGCTAACAGAGAGCTCATCCACTCCCATTCTTAAGAATGTTTCAGTGAGGGATGTGTCTGCTCCAAGCTCACCACAGATTCCAACCCATGCTCCGCCTTTGTGACCATTCTCTACAGTCATCTGAATCATCTTAAGAACTGCAGGATGATGTGAGTCATAGAAATTGTCTAGCGCCGGATTCTGCCTGTCAATAGCCAATGTATACTGTGTGAGGTCATTGGTTCCGATTGAGAAGAAATCTACCTCTTTAGCAAGCTCTTCAGTCATCATTACGGCTGCAGGTGTCTCTATCATGATACCAACCTCAACTTCACCGTATGGAATGCTCTGAGCATCGAGCTCTTTCTTAACTTCTTCCACTAATTCTTTACAACGCTTTACTTCCTTCAAAGAAATAATCATTGGGAACATTACCGAAATCTTTCCGTAATAGCTTGCTCTCCAAAGTGCTCTAAGCTGAGTCTTGAAAACCTCTGTGCGCTCAAGGCAAATACGGATGGCACGGAATCCCATTGCAGGATTTTCCTCTTTTTTGAGGTTGAAATAGTCAACCTGCTTGTCTGCTCCGATATCAAGGGTACGAATGATAACTTTTTTTCCGGCCATGTTTTCAGCTACTGTTCTGTAAGCTTTAAACTGCTCTTCCTCTGAAGGATAATCCTTTGATTCGAGATACAAAAACTCACTTCTGAACAAACCGATACCGCCGGCGTCATTTTTGAGCACATCTGCAACGTCACCTACGCCACCGATGTTTGCGTAGAGATTAATCTTTGTTCCGTCAAGTGTAACGTTCTCTTTTCCCTTGAGTTCAAGAAGGAGACGCTGCTTCTCAGCTTCCTCTTCCTGTTTCTTCTTGTACTCTTCTATTGTTGCTTCATCCGGATCGATAATAAGTTTTCCGGCAAAGCCGTCAACAATACCCATATGTCCTTCCACATCTTCCGGATAATCTATTCCGATTAATGCAGGGATATTCATTGTGCGGGCCAAAATTGCAGTATGCGAATTGGTTGATCCGAATCTTGTGACAAATGAAAGCACCAATGATTTGTCAAGCATGACAGTCTCTGAAGGTGCAAGGTCGTCCGCAAGAAGAATTACAGGAACGTCAGAATTGATTCCTCCCTGAACTGCTCCTGATAAAACACTGACAACACGGTTTGATATATCTTTAATATCCGCCGCACGTCCTCTCATGTATTCATCATCCATAGCTGCGAACATTTCCGAAAAGTTGTCGCCTGTGGTAGCTACGGCATATTCTGCATTTACACCCTGCGAACGGATAATGTTTTCTACGGATTCCACATAGTCCAAGTCATCCAGCATCATCTGGTGTACTTCAAAGACCATGGCATTGGCTTCTCCAACTTCTGTCAAAGCCTTTTCGTATAAATCAGCGAGCTGGGCTTTTGCTGTTTCTTTTGCGTCGGCAAATCTTTTTACCTCTGCTTCCAAATCATCCACTTTTGCTCTTCTCACCTGATTATCCTGTTTCTGATAAACAGATAATTTTCCAATGGCTACGCCGCCAAAGACACTTTTTCCGACAAGTTCCATGTTTTTCCTCCAATAGAATTAAGGGTAAAAGGGTAGCTTTGCTATAAGCAAAACTACCCCTGATTTTTACAGATTCTCTTTTAAGAATGCTTCAAGCTTTGCAGCTGCTTCAGCTTCCTGGTCTCCATCGCATTTTACTACGATTTCCATGCCCTGCTTTACTCCAAGGCTCATAACACCAAGAATACGTTTTGCATCCACATCCTTGCCATCCTTACCAATGGTAACTGAACATGGGAAAGATGCTGCTTCCTTAACGAAGATTCCTGCAGGTCTTGCGTGAATACCCTGAGGATCTGTGATAGTATAAGTGAATTCTACCATTTCTTTCTCCTTTTTTAATTTACGATACAACTATAATGCTTTAGTTATTATAACATCTTTACCAAAAACCCACCATTTTTTATGCGTTTTCCGCATCTTTCTTAAGTAATCCAAGTAAGAACATTGTTACCAATGAACCGATTACCCATGAAACGATGTAAAGTACTGGCTTTCCAACTGTGGCGAATACGAAGATTCCACCGTGAGGTGCCATCAAAGTACATCCGAAGATTGCTGATAAGAGTCCGGCTACTCCGGCTCCTGCCATTGTTGCAGGAATTACGTGAGCAGGATCTGCTGCTGCGAATGGAATAGCTCCCTCTGTGATGAATGAAGCTCCCATTACAAGGTTTGTAATCCAGCTGTTCTTCTCAGACATTGTAAACTTCTTAGGGAATACCTTACATGCAAGTGCAATACCTACAGGAGGAACCATACCACCAACCATAACAGCTGCCATTGAGATGTAAGCTGCAGTTGCTACTGAAGGATCGTCATGTGCAAGGCCGAGCATTCCTGTACCGAATACGTAAGCAGCCTTGTTGATTGGGCCACCCATATCGATTGCCATCATTGCTCCAAGGATAAGTCCGAGCAACCAGATGAGGTCTGCTGCGTAAAGTCCCTGTAATCCTGCTGAAGGAGCTGTGTTAAGTGCTCCGATAGTCGGGTTGAAGATGAAGCGCATCAAAACTCCGACGATAAATGTTCCGCAAAGTGGATAAATAAGTGTTGGACGGATTCCCTGTAATGCTTTAGGAAGTCCCTCTGTAACTTTCTGTAACCACAATACAACGTAACCGGCTACGAAACCGATGGCGATTCCACCGAGGAATCCTGATACCGTGTTTACTTTGTCAGCACCGAATGCAAACTTTGTAATGAACTGTGAGAATGCACCGGTTGCTGATCCAAGGTCTGTCCATGTATCAATGTAGCTTGCAACTGCTGCGTTTCCTGAAGAAGCCAGCATACCGCCTACGAAACCAACTGCAAGACCTGGTCTGTCAGCGATAGAGTAAGCAATGTATCCTGCGAGTACAGGAACCATGAATCCCATTGCAAGACCACCGACATATTTAAGGAACGCTGCCAAAGGTGTAGCGCTACCAAATGAGCTTCCTGCTGAAGCACCGTATCCGCAAAGTGTATCGATAAGGAATGCAAGTGCAACAAGGATACCTCCACCGATAACGAATGGTAACATATGAGATACACCACTCATGAGGTGCTTGTAAGCCTGATGTCCTGCAGACTCTTTTTCACCTACAGCTTCATCTGTTCCCTTTGCTTCGAACTTAGGAGCATCTCCCTTTGAAGCGCGGGTAACAAGATCTTCTGCTTTCTTGATACCATCAGCAACTTTGCACTGAATTACAGGCTTTCCTGCAAAACGATCCACAGGAACCTTTGTATCTGCTGCTACGATGATACCTGCAGCATTCTTGATATCCTCATCTGTGAGAACATTCTTTGCTCCGCCTGATCCTCTGGTCTCAACTTTAACTTTGATTCCGAGTTTCTCACCAGCTTTTTCAATAGCTTCTGCAGCCATGTATGTGTGAGCGATACCTGTTGGACAAGCTGTAACTGCCAAAACTGCAGCTCCCTTTGTCTCTGTCTTTGCCTCATCTGCAGCTTCTTTGTCATTCTCTGCTG
>JAILLZ010000228.1 GCA_024692885.1 Lachnospiraceae bacterium
TGGAAACACTTCAAAGGTTCCAAGATGGGCCATTGCATATAAGTATCCGCCTGAGGAAAAAGAAACAGTATTAAGGGATATAGAAGTTTCCGTCGGAAGAACCGGAAGGATAACTCCTACAGCAATATTTGATAATATCAGACTTTGCGGAACCAATGTCAGCAGAGCAACATTACATAATCAGGATTATATCGACAACCTTGAGGTCGGAATAGGCGATACAATTGTTGTGTATAAATCGGGTGAAATCATACCGAAGATAAAGGAAGTAAATAAGAGTAAACGTCCTTCTTCTTGGGTTAAATTCACTCTTCCTGATGTCTGTCCGGCCTGCGGACACAAAACCGTACGTGAAAAAGATTCGGCGGATGTTAAGTGTATAAATCCTTCCTGTCCTGCTCAAAAGGAGAGAAAGATTATAAACTTTGTCAGCAGAGATGCGATGGATATAAAGGGCTTTGGAGATAAGTATGTTGTTGAGCTAATCAATAAAGGTTATCTGAATAACATTACGGATATCTATCGCTTGAAGAATCATAGGGAAGAACTTATAGAAAAGGGCATTATCGGTAAAGAAAAGAATACGGATAAGCTTTTGGATGCTATAGAAAACTCAAAAAACAATGAGCCGTGGATGCTATTGACAGGATTGGGAATTCCTCAGATTGGAAAGAACGTATCCAAAACCATTCTTAACAGATTCAAAAGCTTTGAGGCACTTATTAATGCTTCGGTAGATGAACTGAAGGAGACCGACGATATCGGCGAGGTCAGTGCGGTTGAGCTTTATCAGTATTTTCACAACGAGGAAAATGCTGACATCCTTATGACATTAAAGGATGAAGGACTTAACATGACAGCCGGAGAACAAACAAACGAAAGCAATATATTTGAAGGACTTACCTTTGTAATAACAGGTACTCTCCCGGGAATGGACAGAAAACAGGCAGAGAACATTATTACTTCAAACGGTGGTAAGGTTACGGGCTCGGTTTCCAAAAAGACCAATTATCTGTTGGCCGGTGAAAATGCGGGAAGCAAACTTGATAAGGCAAATAGCCTTGGAATCACTGTAATTTCTGAGGCAGAGCTTCTTTCAATGCTTGAAAATACAAAATAGACTTGAGGTGAAAAAATGCCTATTAGAACACAGAAGGATCTTCCTGCAAAGGAAATCCTCGAACAGGAAAACATATTTGTAATGGATGATGACAGAGCAATACATCAGGATATCAGACCGATTAGTATTGCGATTCTTAACCTTATGCCGTTGAAAGAGGATACGGAGTTACAGATATTGCGTTCGCTCTCAAACACTCCTCTTCAGGTAGATATCACATTTCTTGCGATGCAGTCTCATGAGGCAAAGAATACATCTTTAAGCCATTTGAATAAGTTTTATCTTTCTTTTGATGATATTAAATATCAGAAATTTGACGGACTTATTATTACAGGTGCGCCTGTTGAACTGATGGAGTTTGAGGAAGTCGATTACTGGGACGAGATAAGCGAAATAATGGAGTGGAGCAAGACTCATGTCACATCAACACTTCACCTTTGCTGGGGTGCTCAGGCCGGATTGTATTATCATTACGGAATAAAGAAGAGAGAGCTCGACTACAAGATGTTTGGCGTGTATGCACACAAGGTTAAAAACAGAAAGGTACCTCTCGTCAGAGGCTTTGATGATATCTTTTATGCACCACATTCAAGACATACTGAGGTTAGAAAAGAGGATATCGAGGCGATTCCTGACCTTACAATTCTTGCTGAGTCGGAAGAAGCCGGTGTTTTTCTTGTGATTGCGGACGAGGGACGTAAGATATTTGTGATGGGACATCCCGAATATGACAGATACACTCTTGACAGTGAATATAAAAGAGATTTGGGCAAGAGAGATGACGTTAAAATGCCGGTGAATTATTATCCAAATGATGACGTTAATGCCCGACCAAATCTTGAATGGCGTTCACATGGCAACATATTGTATTCAAACTGGTTGAATTATTATGTTTACCAGCAGACACCATATGAGTTTATTTATACGTCGGATATTATTACCCGATAAGTTTTTGATGCATAAATAAAC
>JAILLZ010000001.1 GCA_024692885.1 Lachnospiraceae bacterium
GTTTATTATCAGAGCGAAGGGGAGAAAGAGATTGCTTTAAAAAAGATAAACGAACTAGAGAAAATGCATGGAAAAAAGGTGCAGATAGCACTTGAACCGTTCAAATCTTTTTATGCCGCAGAGGAGGAACATCAGGATTACTATCTCAAAAATCCGGAGGCATTCGAGAAGGAACTCATAGAGAGTGGAAGGAAATCCTAACAGAGTTTAGGAAAAGTTTTCCTTCACTAATCTGTATTCATACTCGGAAAGATAATCAGTATCTTTATCTGTTTTTGATAAGTACAAATCCGAAGCAAAAATATCATGACTAAAGAGCTCCTGTGCTTTGCATGGGAGTTTTTTTATGTCCTTATTTACAATAGAAACAACCGGTATGGCTGAGTTTTTGTTTAACAGAGAAATGAGTTCTGTTTTGTCGTTTCTTATTCCAAGAACTCTCGCATAAAGAGACTCTTTCCTGCCGGAATCGTCTGCGCGGCAAACATCACTCTCCTTTATATTAAGAAGAATGTGCAAAAGGAAACGAGAAATCCTTGATTCTGTCATGTTCTTAGATTTTAAAAGGTCTACAAACGCACTGTACGAATCATACGCAGAAATATTCGATAATATGCGGTTCGACAAATCTTCGGTTCCATCCAAATAGGATGCAAAACCGGATGCTTTCTCGGAAAGCAATTTGTAAAGGAGCATATCGGAAAAAGCGTCTCGCGAGGCAAAAGATTTCTGATTAAGCAAATAATCCAAAGCATTCTTTGGAACGTAATCAAATACTTCATTGTTTGAAATGGTAAGTGCTTTTCTTATAGCTGTAGCGGAAGAGTATTGCCCTTCCAAAGTTTCACTGTTGTAAGCCGAACCCTCTCTTTTGAGTGGGAAAAACTCCATCTTGGAATCCAATCTCACAAGTTCTTTAACATATTCCAATGCAAGAATGTTATTTGGTTTGTTAAGAAAAGCTTCTATATTATTAGGTGCAGAATTATAAGCAGAACCATTCAAAGGATTATTTGATATACAGTCCTTGCAAGCCTTTGCTCTTGCAGAAGGAAATGATAGTCCTTGTTTGAGATAATCATTTAAAAGCTTTTTATACTCATCGCTCTCGTTAAGGAAAAATTTTGAGAGCTCCATCAACAGTTCGTGGTCCGGGGTCTCGCAGCCAAAGCATATTCCGTCGACAATACCTGTAGCATCGAGAATATCCACAGCACAGGAAGCAAAAAATTCCGCAGAGGCACACGCATAAGCAGTCGGAAGCTCAATCACCATGTCAGCCCCGCAGGCCAGAGCCATCTCTGTCCTTACACGCTTGTTTACAATCGCCGGTTCACCGCGCTCTACAAAATTTCCACTCATGATAACAATGACATTGTCGGCACCAAGTTCCTTCTTAATATAATCAATCTGATATTTGTGACCGTTATGAAACGGATTATATTCTGCAACAATCGCGATGTTTCGCATGAGATTCTCCCCAACCGTGACTAATTTTTAACGATGGTTGTATCGCTATTCTAAAAGGAGTATACTTTTTTCGAACGCGTGTGTAAACCGCACGGAAGAAAAACAGAAATACAAAGGAGAAGTAAAATGAACGTATTGGTTATAAACTGTGGTAGTTCATCACTTAAGTATCAGCTCATCAACTCTGATACAGAGACAGTTCTTGCAAAGGGACTTTGCGAGAGAATCGGAATCGACGGAGCTCTTACATATCAGCCGGCAAACGGTGACAAGGAAGAGACCAAGCCTGCTATGCCGGACCACAAGGTAGCTATCAAGCTTGTACTTGATGCCCTTATGAACGAGAAGACAGGTGTTATCAAAGACCTTAAGGAAGTTGGGGCTGTAGGACACAGAGTCGTACACGGAGGAGAGAGATTTACATCATCAGCTCTTCTTACAGACGAAGTAATCAAGGGAATCGAAGAGTGTAACGATCTTGCACCCCTTCATAACCCTGCTAACCTTATCGGAATCAACGCATGTAAAGACCTTATGCCCGGAACACCGATGGTTGCAGTATTCGATACAGCATTCCATCAGACAATGCCCGAGAAGGCCTACACATATGCTATTCCTCATGAATACTATGACAAGTACAAGGTAAGAAGATATGGCTTCCACGGAACAAGCCACTCATACGTATCCAAGAGAACAGCAGAGATCCTTGGCAAGAAATACGACGAGCTTAAAACTATCGTATGTCACCTTGGTAACGGAGCTTCCATCTGTGCAGTTAACTGCGGTAAGTCAGTAGATACAACAATGGGACTTACACCCCTTGAAGGACTTGCAATGGGAACACGTTCAGGAGACCTTGATCCCGCTATCGTAGAGTTCATCGCTAACAAGGATAACCTTACAACAGCTGAGGCTCTTAACGTACTTAACAAGAAGTCAGGTGTACTTGGTATGAGCGGTGTATCTTCAGACTTCAGAGATATCTAGGAAGCTGCTAACGGCGGCAACAAGCTTGCTGCT
>JAILLZ010000044.1 GCA_024692885.1 Lachnospiraceae bacterium
TGGGACAGCAAGGGTGAGAAGGCCGCAAAGCTGATACAGACCAGAATAATTCAGGACTATATATTAAAGGTGCATACCTATGATCAGACATATTCAAACGGAATAGTAGACAGGTATCATTGGATTACAATTTCGAAAAAAGATGGTGGTGATGACGGAATGGTTGTCACAAAAAATCAAACTCTCACAAATGCGGAGCAGCGTGTGGCCGAGCTTATGTATAATGGCCTCACTTATAAGGAGATTGCGGCCGAGCTGGTTATAAGTTATCACACGGTGAAGAAACACGTCCAGAATATATACACTAAATGTGGAGTGAAGAGCAGATACCAGTTGTATAAGTGGATTGAGAATCAGCAATGAGTGGGAATATGCAAGCCGCGGCTGTCCAAAAACAACATTCGCAGACACGCACGTTCCGTGCTCTACCGCCACATGCGTGGCAGTCTGCTCATTTGTTTTGTACAACCAACCTGGTTATAAATAAAAAAGAAGTTGAATGGAAAAGCTAGCTTCTCCTTCAACTTCTTTTTTATTTATTCCGCGGCTTGCACTTTTTTAAAGATAGGGAATGTTCCCTATATGGAATACTCCTATGTGCCGTTGGGAGTTCTACTTTTGGTTGTTATAATTAACGTAAATGAAGGATGAATAGAACACATATTTGTGCATACTGCACAAAAAGAAGCTGGAGTTTTTATGAAAGAAGTCAAAGGAAATGTTTTTAATATCCAGCGTTTCACTATACATGACGGACCGGGAGTGAGAACGGAATTCTTTTTAAAGGGATGCCCACTCAGTTGTATCTGGTGCAGCAATCCTGAGAGTCAGAATCCGAAAATTGAACTCGGAGTATATAAAAAGAAATGCATAGGGTTAAAGAAGTGCGGTGGATGTGCTGAGGTTTGCCCATCCGGCGCTTTGAATTTTTACAGAAATAAACTTGTTTTTATAAATTATGACGTGTGTAAAGGCTGCCACAAATGCTATGAAGAGTGCCCTTCGGATGCCATCAAAGTCTGGGGAAAGATGATGAGCGTTGAAGAGTGCATGAAGGTGGCCAGAGCAGACAAAGGCTACTATGACAGGTCAGGTGGCGGAGTCACAGTATCCGGAGGAGAGCCGCTCCTCCAGGCGGATTTTGTCGCAGAGCTTTTTAGAGCCTGCAAAGAAGAAGGTATAAATACCTGTTTTGAATCAACATTTTTCGGAGATTGGAACAAGGTGGAAAAGGTACTTCCGTATACAGATCTTTTCATCTCCGACATAAAGCATATGGACACAGACATCCACAAGAAGTACACGGGTGTCGGAAATAAGCTTATCCTAGAGAATCTGATTAAGCTCACCAAAACCGAAAAACCTATCATCATTCGCATCCCCGTTATTCCAAATGTGAATGATGATATGGGAAATATAAAAAATACAGCCGACTTTTTGCTAAACGAAATGCAGGGGAAGGTAAGAACGCTTCAACTTCTTAGTTATATGAGGCTGGGAGAAGAAAAATACATGTCCATCAACAAGGAATATGAGATGGCCGATGTAAAGTTGAACCGAAAGAGCTTCCAGAAGCATATAGAGGAGATAGCAGAATATTTCAACGACAGAGGCATACACACTCTGGTTGGTACAAAAGAAAAAGAGTAACTGATTTAGATGTAAAGGAGGTAATTGATATGTCTAAATTCCACACAACAGCAGCGGGAACCGAACCGTTTGATCATGTATATTGTCTCGGTTACCAGGTGAACCACGAGGACTGGTCACCGTATCCGAGAGTAAACCGTCTCAGACAGAAATTCCTCGATGGTAAATACTGGATTGACATCGAGAGAGCAAGACTTGTGACGGAAGCCTACAAGGCTCATCCGACAGCACCGAGAAAACTTCAGGTTGCATATGCTTTTGAGCATGTATTAAAGAACTGTACACTTTATGTTTACGATGATGACCTTCTTGTAGGTGAGATTGCAGCACCGGCAAAGGCAGCACCGCTTTATCCTGAGTTTTCAGTAGACTGGATTCTCAAAGAGGCTACAACATTTGCAAAGAGAGAGCATGACGAGTTCTATTTCAGAAATGATGATGAGATGAACGAAGCCATAGAAATCTGCAAATGGTGGAAGGGTAAAACCGTAGCAGACCGTATCGAGGGAAGACTCGATTGGGATCAGATAAAAGGTTCCGAGGCAGGAGCAAAAATCTTCCAGACAAACCTTTATCATTATGCAGGAACAGGACATCTTGTAATCGACTATGCAAAGCTTATGGCTGTCGGATATAACGGACTCATCGAGGAAGCAGAGAAGAACTTAAACAACCTCGACAAGCTTGCGGTTGATTTTGCTGATAAGAGAGATTTTTATCAGGCAATGATTATAGAGCTTAAGGCAGCAGTTGATTATTGCGAGAGATATTCAGCACTTTGCAAGGAAAAGGCAGATGAGTGCAAGGATGAGACAAGAAAGAAGGAACTCCTTCAGATGGCTGAGAACTGCCACCAGATTGCGGGAGGAACACCTCAGACTTTCTGGCAGGCTATGCAGCTTTGTCAGATAGCTACTTCACTTCTTGAGGTAGAGGGCAACGGACATTCAATCTCATACGGACGTATGGATCAGTGGTTATATCCATATTACAAGAGAGATCTTGACAGAGGCGTTACCAAAGAGGAAATGCTTGAGATCATAGAGGTTATGTACGTAAAGATGAATAACCCTACAAAACTCAAGGATTGGGGCTCAACAGCCGTTCGTAACGGACGTGGATTCGGTGGCGAGTCACTTACGGTAGGCGGCGTAGACAAAGACGGAAATGATGCAACAAACGACCTTACCATGCTTCTCTTAGAGGGCTCGGCTCACACAAGAATGATGGTTCCTTGGATGGCAGTTCGTATGCATTCTAAGACACCTTATGAGCTTCAGGTAAAGACCATAGAGTGTATCAGAGCAGGATACGGACATCCGAAGATCTTCAATGACAATTCAGCCATAAAGGCAATGATGACAAAGGGAATGCCTATAGAAGAGGCAAGAGACTACTGTGTAGTAGGATGCGTTGAGCCTGACCTTCCTGGAAAAGAGTATGGCTGGCATGATGCAGCATATGTAAACACCGTAAAGATGATGGAGATGGTTATAAACGGCGGAAAGTTCCTTGGAACTGACGAGCAGATAGGACCTGACACCGGAGACCTCACCACATACAAGACATTCGATGAAGTACTTGAGAGTGTGGATAAACAGTTTGCATACTGGACCACTCAGATGATATCAAGCTTGAATATCATAGATGCCGCACACAGAGAGAGAAAACCGCTTCCGTATCTTTCAGCTTTCTATCAGAATGCTATGGATACCGGATTAGACCTCACAGAGGGCGGCGCAAAGTACAATGGAATAGGACCTCAGGCAGCAGGACTCGGGACCTGTGCAGATATACTTACAACCATAAAGCAGCTTGTCTTTGACGAGAAGAAGGTTACCGGAGAAGAACTTCTTCAGGCTGTAACAGACAACTGGGAAGGACATGAGAAGCTTTATGCACTTGTAAACAGCTCTAAGGTACATCATTACGGAAATGATGATGATTATGCCGATGAGATGTTCAAGTTCATGTTCGACTGCTACACAGGTCACGTAAAGGGACATCCTACAAGAAGAGGCGGACAGTTCAATCCTGGTGTATATTCCGTAAATGCAAACGTTGCAATGGGACTTGCAACAAATGCGACAATTGACGGAAGAAAGTTTGGCGAGGCTATATCCGATAACATGGGACCTGTTCATACAGACGGCGGTTCACACGATATCGCAGGACCTACAGCTCTTGCAAACTCTATCGCAAAGGTAGATCACAGCAAGGCGTCAAACGGAACTCTTCTCAATGTTAAGTTCCCACAGGAAGCAGTTGCGGGAATTGAGGGAAGAGACAACCTTGTAAATTTCGTCGAGGAATATATCGACAAGGGAGCTATGCACATTCAGTTCAACATCATGAGTTCTGCAACCATGAGAGCTGCGCAGAAGCATCCTGAAAATTACAGGGATATGCTTGTTCGAGTAGCCGGCTACAGCGCTTACTTCGTTGAGCTTGGAAAGCCGTTACAGAAGGATCTTATCCAGAGAACAGAGCTTCATTTCTAATATGTTATAATTAACAATACGGTTAAAGGTCCCGTTCATAAAAGAGCGGGATCTTAAAGCCGGTTTTGGGAGAAAAGTGGGGGAATAGGTATGGTTATTATGATAGCATTTGGCTGGGCAAGCGTAATGCTGCTCTTGGGCGTATTTCTTAGAGGTAAGGTGAAGTTTTTACAGAACATGCTTGTTCCTGCAGGGGTGATTGCAGGAGTGCTTGGACTGGTGCTTCTTAACATATTTGATGCCGTTGGTATAAACATCGGCGCTGACGTTTCAGATTTTAATCAGATTGTTTCACAAGTATTCATAGTATCATTTATATCTTTGACACTTATGGATACACCAAAGAAGGCAGTGGAAGGAAGCGAAGAAGAAAAGAAGGCTGCTGCTTCAAAGGCGAAGTCGGTAATCAGGGGAGGTCTTTTTATAGGCCTTGTATGGACACTTCTCTATGCACTCACTCCGCTTATCTGTACTGCTATTGCACTTGTTTGCGGAAAGACATTTGACATGGCACCGATTTATGGAATGCTTATCCAGTTCGCTTTTTGTCAGGGACCGGGACAGTCGGCCACATACGGTGGAATTATCGAGTCATACGGCTGGGAGAACGCGGTTATGATGGCTCTCACATTCTCATCCATAGGATTCCTTATGGCTTACGTGGTGGGAATTCCGGTGGCAAAATATGCCATAAAGAAAAGAATTGCAAAATACAGTGATAAGATAGATGAAATCACTTTAAGAGGATATTATAAGCTTGAAGAGCAGACTGAGACCACAAAGAAGAACACAACTGTAAACAGCAACATAGAGACACTTGCACTTCATTTTGCTGTAATAGGAGTTTGCTATCTGCTTGCGGTTGGTATTTCAAAGATTCTCGCTCTGCTTCCGGGATATCTCGGACCTTCACTTTCAAGCCTCATGTTCCTAAACGGAATGTATGCTGCTTACATAGTGAAATTTATAATGAAAAAACTTGGAATCATGTATTTCCTTGATAGCACAACACAGAACAAGATAACAGGTTTTGCAGCGGACTATTTGGTTGTCTGTGCGTTCATGTCCGTATCTCTCAAGATGGTAGTGCAGTGGACAGTTCCTATTATCATAATGTCTATAGTATCTACACTCGTAACATTCGGAGTTTGCTTTTACTTTGGAGAACGTTACGGAACATCTTACGATATCGAGAGAACTCTTGGATATTATGGAATGGCAGTAGGTACAGCACCAAGCGGTATTTCCCTTATCAGAATAGTTGATCCTGATTTCAAGACCGGTGCAGCAGAGGAACTTGGAGCAAGCAACCCGTTCTGCAACATATTCAACATACCGGTATATCTGTTGATACTAGGATTTGCAGCAGGTTCATTCTCACTGCAGATGACGGTCGGAGGACTTGCAGCGCTGACTGTGGCATACCTTGTCGGACTCAAGGTGACGGGATGTTGGGGCAAGAAAAAGACTTACAGTCTCTTTGAAGCAAAAGAGGATAAGATACTTGCGAGTGAGACAGATGATACTATACCAAGGATGGCAAGTGTAAAATAAAAACAAAATACTTCCAATGAAAAATACTCATAGGGGAGGGGCCATAATGGCCCCTTCTTTTTTTTATTTGGGTATTGACAACTATTCTTGTCATTTATA
>JAILLZ010000053.1 GCA_024692885.1 Lachnospiraceae bacterium
ACGGAAGAATCGTTACAACAGAGGCAAAGGCTAAAGAAGTTTCAAAGATCGCTGAGGGACTTATCGCACTTGCAGTAAAAGAGAAAGATAACTTCGAAGAAGTTACTGTAAAAGCTAAAGTTGCACGTAAAGATAAAGATGGAAAGCGTGTAAAAGAAGTTGTAGACGGAAAGAAAGTAACAGTTTACGACGAAGTTGAGAAGACAATCAAGAAGGATCAGCCAAGCCGTCTTCATGCAAGAAGACAGATGCTCAAGGTTCTTTACCCAGTAAAGGAAGTTGCAGCTGACGTTAACGGAAAGAAGAAAGCTACAAAAGAAGTTGATCTTACAGATAAGCTTTTCACAGAGATCGCTCCTAAGTATGCAAATCGTAACGGTGGATACACAAGAATCGTTAAGATTGGTCAGAGAAGAGGAGACGGAGCTCTTGAGGTAGTTCTTGAGTTAGTTTAATCTGAATAATGCATTTTAAAACGAGGTCGTAATCGACCTCGTTTTTTTGCGTTTTCATAAGGATAAATACAATTAAATGATTATATTAAATAATGAGTTATTGCGATTGCAATGTTTAATTATGGTAGCAATGTTTTATTGTGATTACATTGATTAGTTGTGGTCTTCGTCTTTATTTTCGGAAAGCGGCAGGCTGAATATGAATTCGCTTCCAACGCCCTCGGTGCTAATAACATTGATATTCTCTTTGTGGGCGGAGATAATTTCTTTTACAATTGCAAGACCAAGTCCTGTACCTTTTTTATCTTTACCTCTGGAAGGATCGGTCTTGTAAAAACGTTCCCATATTTTAGTCTGACTATCAGATGGAATTCCGACACCGCGGTCTTTAACGGAGATAAACACTTTGCCGTTTGTAATATTTGTTTCAACGGTAATTGTGGAACTTACAGGGCTGAATTTTATTGCGTTATCAACAAGATTGTGGACAACCTGCTGTATTTTTCCCTTGTCTGCCATAACGTTTGTGACATCACCTGTGAGTATCAGTTCAAACTTGATACGTTTTTCCACACATCGGCCTTCGAATGTTAATAAAGTCTGTTTTATAAGCGAGTTAATATCGAAGGTGCTGATATCCAGGTACGTGCCCGAACGTCCGTATTTGTTGAGCTCTAATAGGCTCTCGGTAAGCTTATTAAGTCTTTCAGCTTCATAGAGGATAATATTTAAATACTTATCCTGCATCTCCACAGGAATTGTTCCATCTTGCATGGCCTCGACATATCCTTTGATGGATGTGAGCGGAGAACGGAAGTCGTGTGAGACGTTGGATACAAATTTCTTCTGGTCATCCTCCAAAGATTGGAGCTCGTGAGCCATGTATTTTATAGACGCGCCAAGCACTCCTATTTCTCCGGGACCTGTCTCATCGAGTTTGTTCTCAAAGCTTCCGTTAGCATACTCTGATGCCACCTTAGCCATCTTTTTGACCGGTGATAAAGTATGAGACCAATGTATCATAAGAAGCAGAACAAAAGCTGTGAATACCAATCCGAAGGTATAATAAGCAGCCTGCATGAGGTCGTTGAGCTCAGTGGTTATCTTAGAAACACTTTTGTGAATGAAAACATATCCACGGACCTTGTAATTCAAAGAAATCGGAGAATACACCGTTAGCTGCCTGTCAGTGAAACAATCATAGAAAGTTCCAACCGTACTGTATTGATCTCCAAAATATGAAATACTGAAATCAGTTATCTTCGAAAAGTTTTCCGCTTCCTTTCCGGAACTTATAAGAAGTGTTCCGTCTGAATCAAGAATCCATATTTTTGCATTGAGATAGGTATCAATCGAATGCAGTTTGCTTTTGAAATCCTCAAGCGTTATATCGTCGTTGTAGTAGCTTGTGGCATAGTCGTTCGAAATTAACATGGCCTCTTTGTAGAGTGAGTGGCTTTCGCTTTCCAAGAGCAGTTTGTTTATCTCATAGGAGGTAAAAGTTGTAATGATAACGAAGGTCGTCAGAGCTACAAGCAATATGAAGATAATCTGTGAAGATAATAGCTTCTTAGACATTTATTCATTAACCTCAAATTTGTAACCGATACCCCAGACTGTTGAAAGGTTCCAGTAAGGGCTTTCGTTGATTTTTTCCCTGATTCTCTTCACATGAACATCGACAGTTCTTGTATCTCCCATGTATTCATAGCCCCATATGTGATCAAGGAGCTGTTCTCTGGTAAAAACCTGGTTTGGAGAAGATGCAAGAAAATATAATAATTCAAGCTCTTTTGGTGGCATCTCTATGGATTTTCCGTTGAACAAAACAGAATAGTTCGAGAGGTTAACGGAAAGATCCGGGAATTCCACCAGTTTTACTTCAAGTTTTGTCGGAGATTCTTCCTTAATCGGTACCTGATAACGCCTTAAAACAGCTTTAACACGGGCAACGAGTTCTTTTGAATCAAAAGGTTTCAATATATAATCGTCTGCACCGAGCTCGAGACCGAGTACTTTATCAAATATTTCTCCTTTTGCGGAAAGCATTATGATAGGCACGTTGGATTTTGTACGAACCTCTCTGCACACCTGATATCCGTCTATTCCCGGAAGCATAAGATCGAGTAGGATAAGGTTAGGCTCATAGGTCTCAAAGGCTTTTAAGGCCTCATCACCGTCGTTTACGATAAGTGTGTCATAACATTCTTTCGTAAGATAGAGCGAGATTAGTTCAGCTATATTGTTGTCGTCATCAACTATCAATATTTTCTGTCTTGCTGACATGTATATTCCCCCAGAACTTTATTCGGAACTTATATCCGAATGTTTTTATAATCAAATAAAGGTTGCAGGTGAGTTTATCGATATCAATCTATCTGAAAGTAGCAATGGTGACACCTGCGTCGCCCTCACCGAATTCTGCAAGTCGATATTCGGCCACATGTTTCTGACGCTTGAGATAACCGTGTACCGCGTTTCTAAGGGCGCCTGTTCCTTTTCCGTGTACAATTCTTACGGAAGGAAGATGAGCTATATATGCGTCATCGAGATACTTATCCAAAACGGCCAGAGCCTCATCAACAGTTTTTCCGATAAGATTTATCTCTGCGGAAACGGACTGCGTCTTGGACATCTTAATCTTTCCCGCGCTGGTCTTTTCGAACTTTTTCTTTGTGGTATTAACATCATCCTGAATGAGAACAAGGTCGTTGATATTCACTTTAGACTGTAGTATTCCCATCTGGACGATAAGGTCACCCTTGCTGTTTGGAAGTGTGTGAACACTTCCTTTTACGTTCATGCTCATGACAAGGACCGTATCACCAAGCTTAAGATTCTTCGGAACATTGTGGTTTTTCTCCGCTGTCTTCTTTTTGATGCTTAAAGAGTCCTGCCTGTCGGAAATTTTTGAGCGCAAAGCGGTACGTTCTTTTTCCATCTCCGAAACAGGAGCTGTCATGGAACCGTACTTGTTCATGTTTCGGATGCTCTCGTCGGCAAATTTCTTTGCGTCCTGAAGAATCTGAAGAGCTTCCTCGTTTGCCTTTTTAAGAATGGTAGCCTTTTGATTTTCAAGATTTGCCTGTTTTGATTTAAGAGCAGCCCTGTCTTTTTCTATATCTATCTTATAACTGTTAATCTTATTTTGCTGTTTTTCAATCTCAATTCTCTTTGCTTCAAGGTCGCTTAAGAGATCTTCAAAACGGGAATCGTCCTCGTTGATTCGACTTTTTGCTGCCTCGATTACATCCTGACTAAGTCCCAATTTTCCGGAGATGGCAAAAGCATTTGATTTGCCGGGAACTCCAATGAGAAGCCTGTAAGTAGGACTCAAGGTTTTTACATCAAATTCGAGACTGGCATTTTCGACACCCGGTGTGCTCAGAGCAAAAACTTTGAGCTCACTGTAATGGGTTGTAGCCATGGTTATGGTGCCTTTTGATTTGAGGTCGTTAAGTATTGCTATAGCAAGAGCTGCTCCCTCGGTAGGATCTGTTCCGGCACAAAGCTCATCGAAAAGTACAAGCGATTTATCGTCGGCATGGTTTAATATGTAGACGATATTTTTCATGTGTGAAGAGAATGTACTCAAGCTTTGCTCGATACTCTGCTCGTCACCGATATCCGCAAATACCTCGGTAAAAATTGAAAGTTCGGAATTGTCCCTTGCAGGTATGTGCAATCCCGCCTGACCCATGAGAGTCAAAAGGCCAACTGTCTTTAAGGATACGGTCTTACCACCGGTGTTTGGACCGGTAACAACAAGAAGTGAAAAATCATCTCCAAGATGTAAATCTATCGGAACTACTTTATTTTTATCCAAAAGCGGATGTCTTGCTGCTTTAAGTTTGATTCTTCCCTCGTCGTTAAAGACAGGCATGGAAGCATTATGCTCTCTCGCAAGTTCACCTTTAGCAAAAATAAAATCAAGTGTCACCAAGGCTTTATAGTTGACAAAAAGCTCATGAGTGCACTCAAAAACATCCTGGCTGAGTTCGGCCAGAATCTTTTCTATCTCTTTCTCTTCTTTTAAGTAGAGTTCCTTTAATTCGTTGTTAAGATTGACCACGGCAGCAGGCTCGATGAAAAGAGTTGAACCCGATGAGGACTGGTCGTGAATCATTCCTTGGAATGAAGATTTTGCCTCTGATTTGATAGGGAGACAGTATCTTCCGTTTCTCATGGTGATGACATTGTCCTGCAAAACAGTTTTGGTAGAGGACTGGTTCATAATCTTTGTGAGCTGCTCATGAATACGTCCGTTCATCCCTGCTATCGATTTTCTTATGGAAGAAAGAGCAGGGCTTGCATTGTCTGCTATCTCGTTTTCGCCGAGAATTGCGTTTCCAATCTTGGATGCAAGAGGTGTAAGAGGCTCGATGGAATCAAAATAAGAATCCAAAGTGTCATCCGGAGTGTCATCGCGCTCTTTTCTACCAAAGGTTTTTACCCTTTTTGCGGCAGTGAGAAGCTGGTTTACTCTGAGAAGCTCGGTGGTGTTTAATGAGCTTCCAATCTCAAGTCTCTTCAGAGATGGTCTGATATCGCTCACACCGGAAAATGAAATGCTTCCCTTTTTAAATATACGATTTAATGCATCCCTGGTATTTTTTTGCGCTGTTTCTATCTCTTCACGGTCTGTTACCGGAAGAAGGTTTTTACATTTGTTTTTGGCGCCATCGCTGGATGCGTAATCTGTAAGTTTTTCAATTATTTTGTTGTATTCCAAGGTGTTTAATGCTTTTTTATTCATGAGTTAAATTATAGACTAAGACGGTGCTTTATAAAAGTGATAAATTGGCTTGCATGACATTTCTTTAAAAAGTATAATTAAAAAGGTTGGAAAGTAGGTTGGGTTCAGCTTGTGGAAACGAAAATGACGGACGAGAATAGCAATGAATTCATTACGGAAAAAATAAAAGAAAAGCCGGCGAACAAAAAGAAAACCGTTGGAAAGGTATTGTTCACCATATGTATGGGAGCGGTGTTTGGAATTACAGCTGCTCTTGTTTTTGCGTTTAGTTATCCAAAACTGTTAGTGGCATACGGAAATAACGGCTCATCTTATCCGGTGACAACCGTTGAAGACACGGAAGACACAGAAAACGGAACAGAAAACACGGAATACGGTGAGACTGAGGTCGAAGACAGTGAAACGATAGAGACTGAAACTACGGAAGACCAAGTCGATACTGAAACGGAAGCTTCGACAGAAGTGGCTGAAGAAGAAACAGAGACTTTGACCGAGGCTGAGATTTCAAAAATCAGACTGAAAGAGTACCAGGAACTTCAGAATGACATTTACGATCTTGGAAAAGCCGCATCACCTGCACTGGTTTCGGTTACGGCTACAGTGAGCAACACTGACTGGTACGATGACTCCTATGAGAGCCAGAAAAAGTATTCCGGACTCATCCTTAGCATGGATGCCGAAAAACTAAAAATTCTCACAGGTTACTGGGGCATCAAATACGCAGAACAAATTACCGTCACTTTTTGCGATACATCTACAGCTCCCGCAGAGATGAAGAACTTCGATGCGAACACGGGAATAGCAGTCGTTGAGGTTAAGATAGCCGACATGAACGGCGCGACACCGGGACGTATAGCATCGGCAATCATGACAAGCAGAGACAACACAAAACAGGGTGATGTCATAGTGGCAGTCGGAAATCCTTTGGGAACAAGCCAGTCAATTGCCATAGGAAATGTCATAGATGCCGACAACGAGGTGCATACCATAGATCAGGTTTATTCGGTTTTCACAACCGATATTACCGGAAACGAGGAGAGCTCGGGTGTTATCTTAAATCTTGACGGAGAAGTAATAGGATTTGTAATTCAGGATTTTTCCGTTGGAGAGGGAAACGTGGTTACGGCCGTACCTGTAGGAGAATTGAGTGACGTGCTTGACATTTTGATGAGTGAAAGGCAGGTTGCATATTCCGGAGTTCACATTAGAACGGTAACCGACGCTATGGCAAAAGAATACGATCTTCCTAAGGGCGTTTACGTAAACGAGGTTGAGATGGATTCGCCTGCGATGGAAGCCGGAATTCAGGTGGCAGATGTCATTACGGAGGCCAACGGAAAATTCATAAGGGAGGCAAGTGAGTATACTCAGGTTATTCATTCTTTGAACATAGACGACACATACACCGTAAAGGTTATGAGACAGTCAGGGGACGGATACATTGAGCTTGAGTTTGAACTCGTGGCGACTTACCTTAAATAAGATATATTAGATAGGAATTATAATGAAATACATAGATACATTAAGAGAGGGAGAAAAAATACAGGAGGTTTATCTTTGCAGAAAGAAGCAGTCAGCTTTGACAAAGATGGGAAAACCCTATGAGAATCTTCTTCTCCAGGACAAGACCGGAACTGTTGATGCAAAAATCTGGGATGTGGGCTCACAGGGTATAGACGATTTTGATGAGCTTGATTACATCATGGTAGTTGCCGACGTCACAAGCTTCCAGGGAGCGCTTCAGCTCAATGTTAAGCGCGTCAGAAAAATGCAGGAGGGAGAATATGAGCCTGCAGATTATCTTCCGGTATCCGAGAAAGACATCGATGAGATGTACAAGGAACTTCAGGATTATGTTAGAAGCGTAAAAAATCCTTATCTTTTAAAAGTCCTGGAAACATTTTTTATCAATGATCCGACATTTGAAAAACAGTTTAAGTTCCATTCCGCTGCAAAATCCGTTCATCATGGATTTGTGGGAGGACTTCTTGAACACACATTATCAGTTGTAAAAAACTGCGCATATTTTGCAGATACATATCCTCTGTTAAACAGGGATCTTTTGATAACCGCAGCTATGTGCCATGATATAGGAAAGTTGAAAGAGCTTTCAACATTCCCACAGAATGATTATACCGACGAGGGACAGCTTTTGGGACATATCATGATAGGCGCTGAAATGGTCGGGGATGTTATAAGATCCATAGACGGATTCCCGGTTGTCCTTGGCAATGAGCTTAAGCATTGCATACTTGCCCATCATGGAGAGTTGGAATTCGGATCGCCGAAGAAACCGGCTTTGGCAGAGGCACTTGCCCTTTCTTTTGCAGACAATCTGGATGCCAAGATGGAAACTTTAAAAGAAGCTTTTTCATCTGTTTCGGATGGCAATACAACATGGCTTGGATTCAATCGTCTGTTGGATACAAACATCAGAAGAACGTCGAAATAATATAATGCATGTGTAAATCACATGAATCAGGTTTAATCTATGAAAAAGAACGATTTAGTAACGCTGAGAATTGATGATATGGGAATTGATGGTGAGGGCATCGGCAAAGCCGATGGCCTTACTTTGTTTATAAAGGATGCTGTGGTCGGCGATCTGGTTACGGCAAAGATAATGAAGCTTAAGAAAACATATGGTTACGCCAGACTTATGGAGATTATAGAGCCGTCAAAAGACAGGGTGGAACCACCATGCCCTTATTCAAGGGCCTGCGGCGGATGCCAGATTATGGAGATGTCATACCCTGCCCAGCTTGATTTTAAACAGAGAAAAGTGAGAAATAATCTCAAGCGTATCGGTGGTTTTTCGGAAGAGTTTCTTGATGGCGTCATGGAACCGATAGTCGGGATGACAGAGGGGGATTCTTCTACAGAGAAAACTGACGGAAATAAAGATGGTGATTTGTGTCCGCTAAGATACAGAAACAAAGCACAATATCCTTTTGGAACGGATAAAGAAGGAAAAGTGGTTACCGGTTTTTATGCCGGAAGAACTCACAGCATTATTTCGAATGATGACTGTCTTCTCGGATCTGAAGTAAACAAAACAGTTCTCCGCGAAGTCATGGATTATATGAAAGAGAATAATGTCGTATCTTATGATGAGGAAAAGAGAACAGGTATACTTAGACATGTTCTTATCAGGACGACCCATGATAATGGGGATATTATGGTCTGCCTTGTAGTTAATGCGAAACAGATTCCTAATCAGGATTCTTTGATTGAACGCTTGACTAAGATAGAAGGCATGAGAAGCATTTCTATAAATATCAATACAGAAAACACCAATGTCATTCTGGGGAAGACAACAAAAGTTTTATGGGG
>JAILLZ010000101.1 GCA_024692885.1 Lachnospiraceae bacterium
CTTTACCCACTGGATTGGCGGAATGGGTGTGCTTGTATTTTTGCTCACTATATTGTCTATGACCGGTGGTTCCTCAATGAACCTCATGAAAGCAGAAAGCCCGGGCCCTTCAGTCGGAAAACTTGTTCCGAAGATGCGTCAGACAGCCCGTTTTCTCTACGGCATTTACTTTGCACTGACTCTTGCGGAGTTCGTGTTCTTGCTTGTTGCCGGGATGCCGATTTTTGACGCGATGAATACTTCATTTGCAACGGCCGGGACCGGTGGCTTCGGAATAAAAAATGACAGTATCGCATCTTATAACGACGCAATAAAGTGGATTGTAACCATCTTCATGATATTGTTCGGTGTAAACTTCAACGCATACTTCTTCATAGTAACAGGCAAGATAAAAGAATTTTTCCACGTTGAAGAAGTCCGATACTATTTGTTTATTATCGCTTTATCCACGGCCATCATTTTCTGGAGTCTCCTTGGGACATACGAATCTGCCGGTGCTGCTTTGCTTGACTCGGCATTTCAGGTCGGAACGATTATAACAACCACAGGTTTCTCCACTACAAACTTTGACCTTTGGAACTCAACAGCGAAAACCGTGCTTGTCCTTTTGATGTTCTGCGGTGCCTGCGCCGGAAGTACGGGTGGTGGAATCAAGGTTTCGAGATTCCTGATTGCTTTAAAGACAGTAAAAAAAGAAATGAATTCTTACATTCATCCAAAGAGTATTAAGAAGATTAAAATAGATGATAAACCTGTTGAGCACGAGGTTCTTCGTTCCTGCAACGTTTATCTCATCACGTTTTTCATGGTGTTCATTTTTTCTCTCTTGGTTGTCTCTCTGGACAACTTTGATATGACCACATCATTTACTGCCGTGGCTGCCACGATTAACAACATCGGTCCGGGTCTCTCTGAAGTAGGACCGGCAGGAAACTTTGGACAATTCAGTGCTTTGTCAAAATATGTTTTTATGTTTGACATGCTTGCGGGAAGACTTGAGCTTTTCCCAATGCTCATTTTGTTTAACATAAATCTATGGAATGATGTAAAGAAGAGTCACAGATAAAAATTTAAGGGTTATGACAATTTCGTCATAACCCTTTATTTATAGTCATTGTTTTTTGATTACATTGTATATGAAATCATGTGTTTTTAAATAAGACTACTTTCCGTCGTATGTGATAACAGAAGCTACATCATATCCCTTAAGCTTTTCGCGGCCTTTAAGTCCTGCAAGCTCCATAAGGAAAATAACCTTTACAACCTCTCCGCCAAGCTTTTCAACAAGGTGAATACTTGCCTCGATAGTTCCTCCTGTAGCAATGAGATCGTCTACAATAACTACCTTCTGGCCAGGCTTAATTGCATCCTTATGCATCTCAATCTCAGCTGTGCCATACTCAAGGTCATATTTCTCAGAGATTGTCTCACATGGAAGTTTTCCTTTTTTTCTTACAAGTACAAAAGGTTTTCCGAGCTTATAAGCGATAGGCGCTCCGAAGATAAATCCTCTTGACTCTGCACCTGCAATAACATCAACATCCACTCCATCAAGAAGTGCAGCCATTGAATCTATAGCAAGTTTAAGTCCTTCAGGATCCTGAAGAACACTTGTTACATCTCTAAACATTATTCCCGGTTCCGGAAAGTCCGGAATCGTTCTAACATAATCTTCCATCTTTTTCATTATGATTAATCCTCCAATTAAATGCTGTATTCAGCAAACTCACAAATGCTATAATATCACAAAATTTCTCTGTATACAATCGAACTGCTGCGTCGTTTCGTTTGTTTCGTGGAATGTGCACTAGTAGCAAAGAACTTCATAGCCGGTTTCCGTTACAAGAACCATGATTTCCCACTGTGCTGAAGGAAGTCCGTCCTCGGTATATACTGTCCATCCGTTGTCGTCGTCTATGTAAATAGGCTGTTTTCCCATATTTACCATTGGTTCAATGGTGAAAATCATTCCCGGTGCGAGTAGCATTCCGGTTCCTCTTCTTCCGTTGTATCCAACCCAAGGTTCCTCATGGAATTCAAGACCGACTCCGTGTCCTCCGATTTCTCGTACAACGGTATATCCGTTCTCAGCAGCATGGTCATGTACTGCCTGGCTCATGTCTCCCAGATATCCCCAAGGTTTAACCTCAGCAAGACCTTTTTCCACACACTCCTTAGCCACGCGAACAAGTCTCTGCTTATCCTCGCTCACATTTCCAATCATGTACATTCTTGAGGAATCTGAAAAATATCCGTTCAAAATAGTGGAGCAATCCACATTTATGATATCTCCGTCTTTTAAGATTATATCCTCCGAAGGAATTCCGTGACATACTTCCTCATTTATGGAAGTACACACACTTTTAGGGAATCCCTCGTAATTTAAAGGAGCAGGTATTCCCCCCATTTCTGTCGTCTTTTCATATACCATTCTGTCGATTTCTTCAGTCGACATTCCGGCTTTTATATGTTCTCCCACATAGTCCAAAACTGCTATGTTTATCTTGCAGGATTCCTTGATCTTCTCAATCTGCTCAGGTGTCTTTATAAGC
>JAILLZ010000096.1 GCA_024692885.1 Lachnospiraceae bacterium
GCTTTCAAACTGTATGTGGAGATAAGCGACCAAGATTTGCTCGTAAACAAGACTTAATTGACGAACTATATGATTTCTACTATGGAACTTCATTGAATAACGATTTTTCATTCAAAGCAATATTTGAAGCAGCTTTGGCAGAAAAAGAGCGCACAGAAAGGCCCAAGGAGAAAACCATACGAGACTACTATAGTTCTTATAAGGCTTTTATCACAGATGAATTTGGTGCAATGGATATACGTAAGATTAAGCCTTCTGAAATGAAGGAGTACATTCAAACGATATCATCAGAGCTTGCTCCAACCAAAAAGCGTTTCTATAAGTTTAAAGGTGTTTTGAATTTAGTGTTTAACTACGCTTGTGATCCTGAGCGGCGATATGTTGACATTAATCCTGTTCCGACTAATAATCGCGCTTATGCAAAGAATCTTACCCCTACAAATAATAAACCTGAAGATAAAGCATTTCAACCCGAAGAAGTTGAATTGATCAGAGAGCATCTTTGGAAACGTGCTAACAAAAGTACCTATGATGTGAATGCATATGCAATCCTATTCTCTTCTGAGACAGGTGTTCGAGAAGGTGAAATACCTTCTCTTAAGTGGTCTGATATATCTGATGGAAAAATACACATCCATTCACAGCAGAACGATGAACTTCGAGGTGGCATTAAAGTTTATTACTATAACCCGACCACGAAAAATGAAAAAGGTATCAGCCATGATGGACGATATATTCCTGTAACTGCAAAGATTCGTCAAATACTTGACGAGCTCAATTGCAAGCAACGCGAACTGGGAATCGACTCCGAATGGGTGTTTTGTAAGCGCAATGGAGATTGGACAACAACTACAGCGTATCAGAAGTCATTATATCTACTTGCACAAAAACTGGGACTTAGACTAAAGAATAATCATGCTTTTCGCATATCATTAAACTCTTATGTTTATGTACCGATGGGATTGCCGGCACCAGAAAGAGCAAAGCTTCTTGGACATTCAGTTGAGACAAACCTGAAGCACTATACATTCGCACGAACAGATGAGTATTTAACTGAGTTAAGAAACAAAATGGATGCATTCAATGAAGTTCAGCGTTTAGAAGGGCCTCAAAGACATACGTGTACCCAAGGGTACCTTAAGATTCTACCATTTAAAGCAAAAGAAAAAAGCCCCAAGACGGCGAATCTAAAGGCTTTTTACTAAAAAACTACAAGTGCAGGAAATGGGACTTGAACCCACACGATATTGCTACCACAGGCACCTGAAGCCTGCGCGTCTGCCAATTCCGCCATTCCTGCATTTTGTTCGATAACGAACATTACAAATATAGCTTATTTACATTCTTAAGTCAAGGCGGAAATATGCATTTGAAGCTTGCCATGGGTATCTTGCTTGCCTAATTTCTTGGTTTTGAATTATTAGACAATGATTGCGCGGCAAAACATATCAAAAAGATGCCTGATAATCAATTTGGGAAAAAATAAAAATGCTTGTTGCTGTGGTCCTATTATGCAAGATGAAATTTCTGAAAATTGAATCAAATATGGCATATACGCTTTGAAAAACATGATATGATGCATTTGAGGCTATAAATTGTGCCTTTTGTACTATATTTATATTGACGCAAATGATATACCATATATGGTAGTATACGTCTATCAAAAACCAAATATGTTACATTGATAACAACCAGACAAGACACTGTGACACCATGATTTTAGAGAGATTTTCGAGAATTTCAATCATTGGAAACAATTCAGGGGAAATAAGTTTTTGCAAGTCGTGTAATACGTTATTTTTATTGTATTAGGGCAAGGGTGCTAGTATTGAAAAGTGTTTCTTTTAACGGAAGGGAGTATACTGAGCCAAGTGCGGAAACCCAAAAAGGTTTTGGGGTTTTTGACATTTATTCTTTCAGATATTATCCGCAGGACAATGTGGTGATTCTGTCAGATGAGTGCTGTGCGAAATTTGGTTGTAAAAAGGTTTATCCGACCAATCTCGGTGTATTTCCGAAGGAACTAGTATACGATGGCGATAAAGAAAAGTATACTAATTTTTTCAATAGAATAAAATCCGGAGAGGACAATGTTTCTGAGAATGTAAGATCCGTTGACGGAAAAACCAGCTACAGGATATCTATGGGAGTTCTTGAAAAAGACAATAATGGAAGACCTGTGGTTGTTTCTGGTATGATTCAAAACCATGACGAGCACATACGAATGCTTGAGCACGTGCAGCTTTTGACCGGAGATTACGAGAATGTATTTCTTGTGGACTTTGAGACAAACGACATAGAGGTTTTCAGAGCGCAGGAACATATAGATAAACAATATGGGGAGATGCTGCAGCAGAAGCATTCCTTCGAGAAGATTATGGCCAAATACATCAAAGACTACGTTTTTGATGAAGAAAAGATAGAGATGGCTGTAATATTCACCAGAAAAAACATAGAGCGCAAGCTCATGGAAAACAATCTTTTCACACACGATTTCAGAATACTCAGAAATGAGAAGACTGAGCATATAAGAATAAAAGTGGTAAATGTGTCTGACAATCCCTCAAGTTTAAAGAGGGCAGTCATAGGTTTTGCTAATGTAAGCAAGGAAAAGAATGTGGAGCTTATGCACTTGGCGTATGATGATGCAATTACGGGAGGAAGGAACTTTACCTTCTTCAATGAATCACTCAAACAGGTAAACAATGAAGGAACAATCGTTACGGTAGATATAAAATCCTTCAAGATAGTGAATGAAGTGTGCGGCATGTCAAAAGGTGACGTGATACTGCGCCATGTTTCCGATATCATTGAGAAACAGGTGGAGGGAAAAGGTTTCTACGGTCATCTGAACGCAGATCACTTTATTGTTTTCCTTGACACCACAAAAGAGGACGAAGTAAAAGAGCTGCTCGAGAACATTACGGAAAATGTTGAAGCACTTGTTGTTCTCTTTGATATTCCGAAAATCAGTGCATATTTCGGTGTGACAAGATGGCGTGTCGGTATGCGTACCAACGTTGCCATAAGTGAGGCCAACACCGCAAAGCACAATATAAAAGGTATAAACGGTCCGAATCTGGCATTTTACAGACATGAGGATTTGGAGAAAACCATCGAGGAAAAACAGATGGAGGACAGCTTCGAGGAAGCACTTAAACGCCATCAGTTCGAAGTGTGGTATCAGCCTAAGTTCTCGCCGGTGGGACATGACATGATAGGCGCCGAGGCACTCATCAGATGGAGAAAGAAAGACGGTACACTTGTGTATCCGAACCGCTTCATCCCTGTATTTGAGAGGGATGGAATGATTCCTCAGTTGGACGAGTATGTGTTCAGGGCTGTTTGCGAGCAGCAGAAGGAATGGTTGGATAAATTCGGAAAGACTGTGCCTATTTCCATCAATGTATCAAGAGCAAGCCTTTTCTTTGACAAGATTGTGGATAGATACAGACAGATAGCCGAGGATGTGGGAGTTCCTTCGGAGCTTGTTCCACTTGAAATTACAGAGTCCATGGCAGAGACAAATGATATGATAAGGGATATGGCCAACAAGTTTAACGACACCGGATTCCCTATACATATAGATGATTTTGGAACGGGATACTCTTCACTTTCATCATTGAATATGATGAAGTTCGATACCTTAAAGATTGATAAGAGTCTCGTGGATTATATAGGAAATGTTAGCGGAGACAGCTTGATTAAACACACGATTGCATTGGCAAAAGAATTGGGATTTCATGTAACCGCAGAGGGAGTGGAAACCAAAGAGCAGGTAGCATTTTTAAGAGATCATGCGTGCGATAGCATACAGGGATTCTATTATGCTAAGCCTATGCATGCAGATAATTTTATGGAGCTTCTGGCAGGTTAAAATAATTGTGCCAAATGAACAAAGCAAAAGACCTGATGAATGAAATATGTTTCATCAGGTCTCTTTTATTTTAAAACCCCCTGGGCTATATTAGACGATTAGCTTGCAAGTCCGGCATGTCTGAAGAAGCCTTTTATAAAGTCTTCAATCTCAGTCAAAGGAGTTTTCTCAGAGCTGCTAAGAAAACCTTCGCAATACTCATAACGCTCGTTTTTCATCCATTCAGGCTCTGTATCATAAGAATTAAAATTTCCAAAATCTGCAAAAATCATATCTTTCATATTTCTTCCCTCCTTTGAGTGGCTCATGTTTTTCTTTCTGCCTATATATTAACATCGGCGTAGCATAATGCTATATGCCGTAAAAGTGAAAAAAGAGAAAAAAATTGTGCTACGCGCACAAATATGCTATCATTACAGACAAAATAAGTTTATTGCGAGGGAGTGCATATGGGTTTTACCGTAGAGGACATGCTTATAATCGGTCAGGAGAGATATGAGATGAAACTCGTGGCCGGAAATAACGGATGGGCCAATTCCATCAGCTGGCTCATGATGGTGGAAGATCTCACCATCATTTCGAATTTCAGTGGAAAGGAGCTGGCGGTCACCACCTGCCTTGGATTTCAGGAGGAGAAAAAGCTTCTCGACCTTGTGATGAATCTCGAGAGTCATCATGCTGCCGGCCTAATACTCAACACAGGGTACTATATAACAGAAGTTCCGAAGTCTGTCATGGATCTGTGCGATGAGTTGGATCTTCCGCTTCTCACGGTTCCGTGGAACGTTGTTTTGAGTGAGATGGTAAAAGACTTAAGTGTGCGTATTTTCTTTCAGGGTATTACCGACGAAAAGATATCCGCGGCCCTGATAGATGCCATCGAGCAGCCGGAGGAGAGGGAAAAGTATGTGAACGATCTCTTGTCCGTCTTTGACGTGGACGGGGAATTCCAGGTGGTTCTCATGACGACGGAGAATTTGGATGCCATGGATACTGTCGAGAGAAAGAGGATTGGCTACAGACTTCAGATATATATGGAAAACATTTCCCATAACGCGCATTTCTTCTATTATGACGGATGCTTTGTGCTCATTGCCAATGCCGTGGGTGCGGAGACTTTGGATGAGATTATCGGCGGTTTCGAGAAACGCTTGAGAAGAAGGATGCCGGATACACCTATAGCTGTAGGAATGGGAAGTCCGGTTGTAGATATTTCAAACCTTCATGTTTCCTACAAAAGAGCTCTGGCTGCAGTAAAAAGAGCCATGAGAAAAAAAGAAAACAGGTTGAATTTCGATGAGCTTGGAGTCGACAGACTGCTTTTGTCGGTAAAAGACAAAGCTCTGCTTGAGGAGATGGGACCGAAGCTTTTAGCTCCCGTTTTGGAGTATGACAGAGAGCACGACGGAAACTACGAAGAAACCCTGTACAATTATCTTAAATACGATGGAAGTATACAGACTGTAGGTAAGGTTATGTTTATTCACAGAAATACCATCACTTACAGAATGAATAAAATCAGAGAACTCTTGGGCAACAATCTGGAGACTGCAGAGGATAGATTGCCCTATGAAATAGCATGCAGAATAATGAGGCTTTGATTATCAAAGATCCTCATAGAAGAAATAGCCTGCTTTGCCGTTTTCTTTCTTATGATACAATGCCTTGTCCGCACGGTCGTAAATGGCCTGGAAGGTCTCTCCTTTTTTTGTGAGGGTGAGGCCTGCGGACAGGAAGGCAATCTTCAACACTTCATCTGACTGTTTTCTTAAGTCAAATTCAGAAACAAGTTCCTTTGCTTTATTTTCAGCTTTTTCACGGTCAACATTAGGGATGAAATAAAGGAATTCATCACCACCGAGACGGCATGTTATACCGTCTGTTCCAATATCTGCCAAAAGCTGTCCGATAAGTCTGATGGCATTGTCACCGCTTGTGTGACCGAATCTGTCATTGATTTTTTTCAGATTGTCAAGATCGATAAAAGCAAGACAACCATTCTTTTCTTCGATAGCTTTCGCTATCTGTTCCTCGCCGACACGTCTTATATTAAGACCTGTGAGGAAGTCGGTTTCATCTGTGAAACGATTTTCCGTAACAGTGGTAAGGAAGGTCGAAAGAAGCTCTGTAGCACCGGTGCTTGAAGCCTCGGACTCGAGAGCATATTCTTTTGATATCCTATCAAGTGTACCGTCATCGTAGAGCTCCATAAATGTATCCAAAAGGAACGGGTCAAACTGGGTTGCCCTGGATTTTATGAGCTCAACCTGTATATTGTTTTTCTCGTTTGCACCACGGTACATGCGCTTTGAATTCATAGCATCGTAGGCGTCGGCGATGGAAACAAGTCTGGCTTCGATAGGAATGTCGTTTCCTGAAAGCCCCTTTGGATAACCAAGGCCGTCGTAACGCTCGTGATGATAAAGCGCCACGTCTGCAGCACTTCTTAATGATGTTATATTCTTTAATATTTCCGCACCGAGTTCAGTGTGCGACTTGATAACCGCGTATTCGTTGTCGGTGAGTCTGCCGGGTTTGTTCAAAATAACATCAGGAACACCAATTTTTCCTATGTCATGTAAAAGCGCAGAATAGTGAATATCCTCGATTTGCTCATCACTCCATTTCAACTTTCTTGCTAGGGCAACGGAATATGCCGCAACTCTCGTGGAGTGGTCTGCCGTGAAAGGAGTTTTTGAATCAACCGTCTTTGCCATTGCCTCCATAGAACCGATTGACATATCTTTTATTTTATCCAGGGCCATTGTGTGCTCAATGTGCAAAACACCAAGCTTGTGAACCGCGTCCGCTGTTGCAAAAACCATGAGAATAAGCATTCCCAAAGAGAGAATGGCACTTCCTGCTATTATTGTCATATCTGTAAGATAGAAATACAGCTGCAGGATAGAACAGAAACCTAAAATTACCACACCTATGGCAGGTGTAATATATTTTTTCCCGAGCCCCAAATAAGTGTCCCGTATCATGGAAATCATTACGGTGATAACCGTTATTACCACAAGCACGGCCGACAGATAAAAATCATCGGACAAGCCCTTGATATTGGCAAAATGAAGCACCATCATAACGATAGTGTTTATCATGCACATAGATTCTATGATGATATAAAGAATGTGGTATCTTCTCTCCTGAAGGGCATCCATATACATGGAAAAGGAGATAGGCATCAGGCCTACCGCAAGAAAGGCTGTGTTTCTTGCAAAGGAAACGTTAGGGAAGATAAACTGTCTAGCCTCACTGTTTAATACAATCCACAGGGAAACCGTCATGACTGCCACACAAAGGTATTTCAGGGTGGCATTTGCATTAACATATCTCTCTATAATAAGACACGACAAGAAAACCACTATTCCGGAAAAAATCATGGCAAAAGCAATGACCAGCTCAAACTGGCAGGCTGTCACGGCAATCATTGTGAGAGAAAGCAAATCTCCGATAACAACATATCCAAGATAGCCTACAGGGTCATTGTTGTGAGTGATGTAATTTATGGTAATGGTTTTACCGCTGTCAGAGTCATGAATTGGGAAATAAATCCACATATTTGGATGATCCAGCCCGATAAAATCGAGATTTTTATCATCGAAAGTATATGTTTCTCCATCTATTGAAATTTCCACGTCGTAGCCGTAATTATATATGGCAAGGTGTGTGTAACCCTTATTCGCGATGTCGGGAATAACATTTGTTATAGTGACTGTAGTGGTCTCATACTCGCCCGCCAGATTGACCGGAAGCGTTACGGTTTCATCCGTTTCTTCAACAGTCCAATAGTTATTCATATATACATAATTACGAATGGAAAAAGCAGTCTCACGCTTGAACATAAACTGCCCGATTAAGAGATAACCCAATATAAACAAAAACAGAATTGTAAATATTATATTAAAAAATACTGATTCAAGTTTTAACGTCTTCATAAAAGGTGTTCGGTATTGTAAAATTGAATAGACTACATGTAAAAGTATATCACGGTGCGAATGCACTTTTCAACTGAGTAGGGGCACAATCTCCGACTTGGTTAAACAAATATAAAGATGGGAGGTTTTTTGACAGTGGAATTGTACAATTATGAAAAAAAGCATTTGAGGGTTGTGAGAAATGTTTCATCGGAATGCACACTTTTCCTGAGAAAAAACGAGGATTTTCCGCTTGACGGTCCATGCGAAATCGCACTTTACGGAAACGGTGTGAGACGTACCATTAAGGGCGGAACAGGTTCCGGTGAAGTGAATTCCAGATTTTCAATTAGTATAGAAAAAGGCCTCTTAAATGAGGGGTTCAAGATAACGACAAACAGCTGGCTCGACCGCTACGATGATGTATTCGAAAAAGCCACTGAGGAATTCTATGAATCTGTTCGAAGAACTGCCAGAGAACACCACACCTTGGCGGTCATGGAGGCCATGGGAAAGGTGATGCCTGAACCGGAATACAGTTTTCCTATAGAAAAGAAGGGTGAGGTGGCTATCTATGTGCTTTCGAGAATTTCCGGGGAGGGAAGCGACAGAGAGGCAGAAAAAGGCGACATTCTTCTGACGGATACTGAAATCAGAGATATATTGGATATTAATTCAAAATACCCTAAGTTCATGCTGGTCCTTAACGTAGGTGGACCGGTGGACCTTTCACCTTTGGACGAGGTTGAAAACATCTTTCTGCTTTCTCAGCTTGGCGTTGTGACCGGGAAAACTCTTGCAGAAGTACTTACAGGCAAGGCATATCCTTCGGGAAAACTTACCACCACGTGGACACGCTGGAGCGACTACAGCAGCATCGGGGACTTTGGCGGAAGAGATGATACCTACTATAAAGAGGGCATTTATGTTGGCTACAGATATTTTGATTCGGTCGGAAAAGAGCCTATGTTCCCGTTTGGTTTTGGCCTTTCATATGCAGAATTTAAAATAAAAGATGTAAAAACTGACCTTTCAGGATCTTGCGTAACAATAAAGTGTAATGTTGAAAACACCGGAAAACATCCCGGAAAAGAAGTAGTTCAGGCCTATGTCGCTGTACCTGACGGAAGACTCGATCAGCCGTATCAGACGCTTGCGGCATTTGCAAAAACAGATGAAATCAAACCGGGGGAGAGCACTGAGACAGAACTGTCTTTTGATATAAAATCATTGGCAGGATATGACAGAGAAAACGCTAGATTTGTTCTTGAAAAAGGAGATTATGCTGTCCTCGTCGGAAACTCTTCAAGAGATACAAAGGTTTCCGCAGTCATTACATTAGAGGACGACATCATCACAAAAGAGGTGTACAACTGTATAGGAGACGGCGGAGTTCACGATTTTGTACCGCATGACAAACCAAAGCTCATAATTCCTGGCAGAGTTAAAAAGTTTGTTTTGTCGCCTGAATCCATAGAAGTAGAGAAGGTGAATTACGATAGCGAGTACGAGATTGATCCTTTCGTGAACAACATGGATAACGTAGAGCTGGCATATATGAATGTTGGTGCATTCAGCCCAATTGGAAATGTTTCAAGTGTAATAGGCGATGCAGGAATTAATGTTGCGGGGGCAGCAGGCCAGACCGCTAACGCGTTGAGCGAAGATGATTTCCCTGTACTTGTCATGGCAGACGGACCTGCGGGATTAAGACTCAGCAGACAGTATTACAGAGATTCCAGGGGAGTTCATCAGATAGGACTCGGAGTGCCTGAGAGCTTTGAAAATCTGATGCCGAAACCGGTGATGGCATTTCTTAGATTGAAAGCAAAGCTTCCTGTGAAACATAGGGTTTACGATCAGTATGCGACAGCAATTCCTATAGGAACAGCAATTGCACAGAGCTTTAATACAGAACTTGCCGAAAAACTCGGAGACATCGTGGGAGCAGAGATGGAGCGATTTGGAGTGGACCTTTGGCTTGCTCCGGCTTTAAATATTCACAGGGATATAAGATGCGGAAGAAACTTTGAATACTTCTCAGAGGATCCGCTTATAAGCGGAAAATTTGCCGCTGCCATAACCAGGGGTGTGCAGTCTCACAAGGGATGCGGAACCACAATAAAACACTACGCTGCAAACAATCAGGAGACCAACAGATACAACAGCAACAGTCATGTGAGCGAGAGAGCCATGAGAGAAATCTATCTCAGGGGCTTTGAAATCTGTGTGAAAGAATCACAGCCGCTTGCGGTTATGACATCTTATAATCTCTTGAACAACAGACACACCAGCGAGTCCAGAAGTCTTATCGAGGAGATCTTGCGATGCGAATTTGGCTTTGAAGGAATCGTCATGACCGACTGGATAGTTATGGGTGGAACCTTTGACAAGTCTTCAAAATACAGAGGACCGAAGGCCTCTCTCATCGCAGCAGCAGGCGGAGATTTGGTAATGCCTGGCTCAAGGGATGACGTGAAAGATATTTTGAAGGGCATTGACACCGGCAGAGTCACAAGAAAACAGCTGCTCATCAATGCCACAAGAGTGTATAGAATGGCAAAGAAATGCGAATGACAAAGACTATGCATCAAGGACAAAGAAGGGCATATATCATGATTATGAATGATGATGTTTGAAATGCAGTTATATGGAAATGAGTATTACTAAGATATATGAAGATATTCACTCAGTGATTTACTTCATTGAAACTGACCAACCTCAAACAAAAAAGGAAGACAGAAAGCAGCGAAAGAGCTCGCTGCTTTCTAAAGTGTTAAATGTCGACGAGAATGCATTGCAGCTTGGAGAACACGGGAAGCCGTTCCTTAAGGACGGCTCCCGATTTATTTCCATATCTCATGATGACAACGTGTCGGTGCTTGCTGTGAGTGATATCAATATCGGCGTTGATATAGAAAGAATTGGCGAAGCAAAAATGAGAATCGTAAAGCGATTCTTCCCACCTTCATTTAAGGATGCGGTAGAATCCACTTCGGGTGAGGACAGAAATCGTGTGTTCTACGAGAAGTGGACTATCATAGAAGCTATACTTAAAGCAGACGGTAGTGGCTTCCACAGAGACATAAACGAGGATCCTGCGTGGATTTTTAATTGGAAAACAGTATCATTTGAACATGAAGGATTTATGGTTAGTTTGGCATACTCTAATTAATGCATTTCAGATGGCTGGTTGCATATAATCATTGCAATTCTTGCCTTCGGACTAAAGTTTTTCTAAGCATTTTTATATAGTTTTTGGTAACGTACGCAAACGTTCGCTACACGCCATCCCTGGCGTGGACCTCACTAGTTTCACCATCCGGGTGAAACTTTGCTGGGGAGTGAATTAAAAATGCTAAGAAAAACTGAAAGTCCTACGTAAAAGAATTGGCAATTGATTATATGCAACCTGCCATCAGCAACGCTTTAACATGGATAATGAAGTTGTAACCTAATTCCATCATTTCAATAAGAATAAATGACAGTTATGATTGAGGCTGAATAATAAAAGCATGGCTGTATTTGAAAAGGTAACAACGATGTTTGGAATAAAGAAAAATAAGAAGAAACAAAAAGATAATGATTCGCAGCATATAGTAATTGAGGTTCCGCAGGAACTTGAAGATCTTGCGTCTCAGATAGACAAGAAGATGTGCTTCAAGCCCGGCAGAACAAAGCGTGTGGCGGACATCAGTCTTGAGATGTTAAGAAGAATGCATAAAGATGCAGATACTTGTGAAAGAGTCGTAAAACTTGCATATGCTTTTGATGCAGGATTTCTGCTTGTACCTGATGAGATATTGTCAAAACCCGATAAGTTGACTGAGGAAGAACTAAAAACACTTAAGGAAAAAGTCATTTCCTACGAGGATGCAGATGTATATAAAGATGTTTCCAACGTATTAAAAGACATTCCGAATGCAAATCAGATTATAAGAGCACATTTTGAGAGATACGACGGAAAGGGATATCCTGATGGACTTGAGGAAAAGGAAATTCCTTTTGAGACCAGAGTTTTGCAGATTGCGACAGCTTACGTATCCATGACATCGAAGCGACCATACCACGATGTTTTTACCAAGGGAATGGCCCGAGGAGAAATCATAGCCAATAAGGTTTCTCAGTTTGATCCTGTTGCCGCAGATGCCCTTATAGATATGATAGACGAGGACATCGATTACAAATTGCGCGAGCTATGAATTTAAGCATAATTTTTGAAGTATTTTACGTGATATTATTGCAATAATTGAGTTTTACATGTAAATAACGGGTTTACTTTTTGGAATTACGTGATAAATAAAAAATATAGTTATTTTTACACGTAATTTCAGGCCGATTTTTAGCCCGATTTACGTGTAAAATCGATAAGCACTGTATTTGTCACGTAAATCGTAAAAGGTTTTATGTGTTTTTTACGGGTCAAATAAAGATAAATAGTATTTACACACGTAAAAACAAATTACGTTATAAAGAATTACGTGTAAAATGATTGTTTATTGATTATGACACGTAATGGTAATGCATTTGAAAAAAAGAGAAAAGGTATGGGGAACCAATCCATACAAAAAGGGAAGATTACAAATCGTGTAGCCATGAAATAATTGTGATAGAATAGGTGCAACAAGAGTCCGGAGGAATACAGATGAAAGCTACAAAAGTGCCACCGAAGATGGATCCCGTGATGCGTGCCATAAAGGCAGTGCATTCGGTTGCTGGAGGTTCGGCATCGGTGTCGGAAGAAGATCTTGCAAAGCAGAGAGCTTCGCAGGAATTATTCGGTGTTTTGGTTACACCGGTCATAGGTGTTAGCAACGAAAAAATGAATATAGATGGCATGGCGGCAACCTGGTGGAGACCGGATTTCAGACATGAAAAAAGACATGTTATCCTATATTGCCACGGTGGCGGATATACAGCGGGAAACCTCGCATACGCAGGCATTCTTGCCAGTAAACTGTCGCTTCACACAGGCCTTGAATCACTTGCTTTTGAGTACAGACTGGCTCCGGAACATCCATATCCGGCGGCTCTTGAAGATGCGAAAAAAGCATGGGATTATCTGATGAAGCAGGGCTATGCGGCTAGAGATGTTATAGTGGCCGGAGATTCTGCCGGAGGGAATATGGCATTGGAACTTTGCCTAAGGCTTAGAGAAGAAGGGAGGATGCTTCCAAAAGCACTTGTTTTGATGAGCCCTTGGACGGACATGACCGTTACATCGGAAACTTACGAGACTCATCTTGCGGCAGATCCAATGATTACACCGGAGTATGTGAGAGCAGTAAGAGGCGCATACTTGGGAGATAAAGTAAAAGAAGAGGATTTTAAAAAGGAGATTTACAGTCCTCTTTTTGCCGACCTTACCGGCTTTCCGGAGACCTATATACAGGTCGGAAACTGCGAGGTCCTTTTGGATGATTCCAGAAAGCTTTACGAGAAGATGAAGGAAGCAAATGTCAAAGTAAAGCTTGATATTTATGATGGCGCATGGCATGTATTCCAGCAGATGCCTATGCGAAGATCCATTAAGGCAGTGATAGATATCGGAAGCTTTGTAGAACGTGTATTAAGATAGCACACGTATATAGAGCAGTAACATAAATTAATATAAAGATTAAGATATAGAATAAGTAACATAAAACGGGGAGGCATATATTTTGGCCGATAACATTACCTGGTATAAGGTAGACAACGTGGCAAAGGTTTTTCTTGCCACATATAACAGAAGAGATACACGCTCTTTCAGGGTGTGCTGTACCTTAAAGGAAAGGATAAATCCCGAGATTTTACAGCAGGCAGTTAATCTTTCCGTGAGAGAAAGATCTCAGTTTCAGGTGCGAATACACAAAGGCCTGTTTTGGCATTATTTGGAGGTTACCGACAAGATGCCGGTGGTTTCCGAGGAGGTGGACAGACCTTGTCCGACACTTTACGGACCTGAGGTGGAGGGACAGCTTCACTACAAGGTTACGTATTGGAACAACAGGATAAATCTTGATATGTTTCATGCTCTTACCGACGGAAACGGCGGAATGGAGTTTTTGAACATCATAGTTCAGAATTATCTTAAGATTACCCATCCCGGAAAGTTCGAGGAGATTTCGATGCATTCGGGAGCTTCGGAGGACAGCCTGACTGAGGACAGTTTTAAGAAGTTCTATGACAAAAAAGGAAAAAACGACCCTTCACTTCCGAAGGCTTATCAGATACATGGATTGAAACTGGGTTATGACCAGCTTCAGTTTTTTGAGATACACATGTCTGCATCAGAGGTTTTAAAGCTTGCAAAGGCAGAGGGCGTTTCACTCACGAGTTATCTCGGAACAAGAATGATGATGGCACTTTATGAAAACATGCCGTCGCTTCAAAAAAAGAAACCGATAACGATTTCAATGCCTGTAAACCTGAGGAATTATTATCCTTCGGAGACAAGTCGAAATTTCTTCAATTCGGTTTATGTGTCTCATGTTTTTGACGGAACGGAAAATCTTGGAGATTTGGCAAGAGAATACGATGAAAGCTTCAAACAGGAACTTCAGCCGGAACGAATAGCGGCAAGGATGAACAATTATGAAAAACTGGAGGAAATCCTTTTTATAAGAGCGGTTCCTCTTTTCATAAAAAATCCGGTTGTTGCAGCTTTCTCAAGAAGTGAAAACAGCAAGGTTTCAGCCATCATTTCCAATATAGGAAAGATTCAGGTTCCGGATGTCATAAAGCCATATATTGAAGGGTATTCCTCATTTTGTAGTTCGAATGTGCTTTTTATGACTGTTTCTTCCTATGGCGACGATCTCACCTTCGGTGTGGCATCGCCTTACAGAAACACAAATATTTTAAGACAGTTTGTGAAGGGATTTACCGATAACGGCATGGAAGTAACTCTCTATGCCACGGAAATCGTTTGATAGATAATAGGTCGCTTCGCAATTGTCTATAAATTAGTAATTATAAATGGTGGAGATTAGATATGAACAGTTGTCCGCATTGTAATATAAAGGTCGGAGGAGACAGAGAAAAATGTCCCCTCTGTCAGAGTACACTCCTTGGAGAAGGAGAGATGCCGCATTGGCCGAAGCCTGAGAGATTAAGACAGGTGTCGTTGGCGGTAAAAATAATAAATTTTGTGTTGCTCAGCGTCGCAGTGGTTTTCTTGGCATTTGATTTTCTCATTTTGCCACCGGGACATAAGCATTTTAGCCTTGTAATCTTTTTTGCAGGATTGGTTATTTACAGTTTGATAGGGCATTTTTTGAGAAGAAGAGCAAACGTGCCGAGAATTCTTTTTCAGTCGATGTTGGTTTTATCAATCCTTTTCATACTTATAGGCTGGTATCTCGGGTTCAGGGGAATAATCCTTTACTGGGTGATGCCAATCCTCTGCAGCACAACGCTTGTTTTGAATTTTATTTTTTCGTTTATAGACAAAGGATTCACCGAGGATTCCCTTGTTTACATTTTGCTTAACATAGTAGTTGGAATTATTCCATATGTTGCGATTTACCTTCACAGGTGGGCGCAGCCGCCAATGACATGGACAATCACATTGATAATTAGTGTTATCACTTTTATCGGACTTGTCATTTTTAAGGGAAGAAGAGTGTTCACCGAGATGGAGAAGCGACTTCATATGTAAAAATGCCAATGAATAGATTCATTTGTAGGCACAGGAAGAAAAGATGTTTATAGCTATCGACCTTAAATCATTTTATGCGTCCGTGGAGTGTGTGGAGAGGGGATTGGATCCTCTCACAACAAAGCTCGTTGTGGCAGATTCCGAGCGGACTTCAAAAACAATATGCCTTGCAGTCTCCCCTGCTCTTAAAGCATACGGGATATCGGGACGAGCAAGGCTTTTTGAGGTTGAGGAGAGAGTAAAACTTCTGAATGCGGGAATAAAAAAGGAAGAGGATAAGATTACTTACATAACCGCAAAGCCTAGAATGAAGCTTTACATGGATTACAGTACAAAGATATACAATATTTATTTGAAGTACGTTGCTCCGGAGGATATGCATATATATTCGGTGGACGAGGTATTTATAGATGCCTCTGCCTATCTGAACACATACAAAATGACCGCTCATGAACTGGCAATTACCATGATACGCGATGTGTTGAATGAGACCGGTATCACCGCGACTGCCGGAATAGGAACAAACCTTTACCTTTGTAAGATTGCGATGGATATCGTTGCAAAGCATATGCCGGCCGATTCCGACGGAGTGAGAATAGCAGAGCTTGACGAAAGAAAATACAGAGAGCTTCTCTGGGACCACAAACCAATAACAGATTTTTGGCGTGTCGGACGAGGATATCAAAAAAGGCTGGCCGAGGTTGGAATAACCACCATGGGTGAGGTGGCAAGATGTTCCATAGGAAAAGAAAACGAGCATTATAACGAGGACCTTTTGTACAAGCGTTTCGGAGTGAATGCCGAACTCTTAATAGATCATGCCTGGGGATGGGAACCAGTCACCATGGCGGAGATAAAAGCCTACAGACCATCCACAAATTCCATAAGCTCGGGGCAGGTCTTGACCGAACCCTATCCGTATGACAAGGCTAGACTCATAGTGAAAGAAATGACGGAGCTTTTGGTTTTGGATTTGGTGGATAAAGGAGTGGTTACGGACCAGATGGTGTTGACCATCGGATATGATGTCGAAAATCTGACAAATCCTGATATTAAAAAGAAGTATCACGGGCCGGTTACCATAGACCATTACGGACGCCCGGTTCCGAAACATGCCCATGGAACCTTCACCATGAAAAAGATGACGTCGTCGACAAAACTGATAAGGGAAGCAGTTCTTGATATATTTGACAGGACGGTAAATCCTAATCTTACCATAAGACGAGTTACCATTGCGGCATGCAGGCTGAAACTTGAGTCCGAGATGGAGGAGGACAGCTATGAACAGCTGGATCTGTTTACGGATTACGAGGCCGTGCTGGAGGAGAGAAAAAGCGAGGAAGAAACGCTTGGAAAAGAGAAAAAACTTCAGCATGCAATGCTTGATATACAAAAGCGATACGGGAAAAATGCCATCTTAAAAGGAATGAACCTGGAGGATGGAGCCATGACCATAAAGAGAAACGGGCAGATAGGAGGCCATAAGGCTTGACCATAACAAGAAAAGATTAGGGGGGTAAGGCATGAACGGAAAATATGATGACATTATAGATTTGCCTCATCACATCTCGAAAAAACATCCGCAAATGTCCATTGAGGACAGGGCAGCCCAATTTGCACCCTTTGCGGCACTGACGGGACTTGATGAAGAAATGAAAAAGACTGCGGAAGAAAATGAGAGAATCATGGACAGACGCAGCGAAGAATAAAGAGGTATAAGACGTGAACATGCTTGATTATATGGAGTGGAGAGGCGACCTTTCGTTTAAGGTTTCTCCGTTTAATGACGTGGATGCAATGATTTTGTCCCAGTTGGCAGGTGTGGATTACACCGGGATTGTGGATAAAGCAGTAAATGTGGATTTACTGAATCCGAAAGAGATGAAAAGAGTCACTCTTCGAGAGGTGGCAAAACAGTATAAAATGGTACTCGCGGAACCAAACAGAAAGGTGGATTTTGAGGAGAGTGACAACAAGAAACTTCTCTTAGATGCCGTGGGAAACAGTGTGCGCTTTGGAGATATAGAGATGAGCGCTTTCATCCGTGACACGGATGTGGAGGCTGTAAAGCAGTTTTCTGCGGTTACATTTTTCCTTCCAAGAAGAGTGAGGTTTATTGCCTTTCGCGGAACGGACGGAAGTGTTACCTCCTGGAAAGAAAACTTCAATATGGCTTACCTTCTGCCGTTTCCTGCAGAGAGGGATGCCCTTGTTTATCTTGAAAAAATGAGCAAAGGTTTCTTTGTAAAAACCATAATCGGAGGACATTCCAAGGGTGGAAATCTTGCTCTTTACAGCGGATATTTCTCCGATGAAAAGACGCGCAAAAAGATAAAAAAAGTCTATTGCTTTGACGGACCGGGATTTTGCGAGGACCCGGAGACATTCCCAGGATACGAGGATATCAAAGAAAAGATTGTTGCTTACATTCCGCAAAGCTCGGTGGTTGGACGCATCTTAAATGCCGAACAGCCTGCAATGATAGTAAAAAGCAACGGATTGGGAATCGGAACACACAGCATGTTTACCTGGCAGATAACCGGAACAACCTTTGTTGCTGAGAATACAACGGATGAATACAGCAACAAAACAAAGGAGCTGTTGGACAACTGGATAAGTCAGGTGGAAAGAAAAGAACGGAAAGCCCTTATAGAAGAGGTCTTTGCCGTTCTTGGTAAAAACGATATTCACAATGCTGAAGATTTTGCGGGACTTGGCGTGAAGCAGCTTCCGAAATTTATAATGGATGTGCTTTCTCTGTCGCAGCCCAACAAGGAACTTCTTTTGAGTATTATAAAGGAGTCGTTCAGTCCTGAACTTTTAAAAGGATTCCTTCATCTTCCAGAGTTTCACATACTCTCTCGTAGGCAGCCTCGTCAGGACACAGAAGAGTGTGAAGATGAAGACCGTTCGTAAGCTCTGACAAAGCGTGGGCATCGAGCTCTTTTGCTTTGCTCACAAACTGGCTTACGTCGTAGCGTGACTTTATCTGAAGCGGACCGGTAAGCTGCCCGTAAAGAGGATGCTCGACTATGACATCCAAAACGCTGCAACCGTTGTCGACACATATGTTTAATTCAGCCTGCATTTGCTCTCCGGAGTGGATGCAGGCTATTGTTTTGATGAGTCCCCCATCCATTTCTTTTTCGCCTTCCGAAGAGATGATGTATCCGCGTGGAGTAGCCACAATATCCTCGCCCCTTGCACGCAGCAAGGCTATATCTCCGACCACAATCTGTCTGCTCACACCGTATTTTTTTGCAAGAGCAGCAGCACTCACGGCCACGTTACTCTTTTTCAGTTCTGCAAGTATTTTTTTCCTTCTTTCTTCAGCTGTCATGTCAGTACCTTTTCATAATAATTATCGGAAACGAAATATAGTATATTGCATTATGAATTGAAAAGCAATATAATACTCGACAGGTGTCAAGACACCTATATATTCACAATGGTATACACGGTATATTATTGTGGAAGAATACAATGATAAGTGTAAGAAAACTAGATACTTATCAAAAGAAAACGAGAGGGAATTATGGAAAAATTTAAAGAGTTTCTCAAACGAAAAAACATCATTATTTCAGCAAAGCGCTACGGAATCGATGCCTTGGGAGCCATGGCTCAGGGTCTGTTCTGTTCGCTTCTCATCGGTACCATTTTAAACACATTGGGAACACAGTTTCATATAGGTTTTTTGACAACACCTGTATATGCAACTGACACTGTTTCCTACACAATCGGCGGATTTGCATCAGCTATGGTCGGACCTGCAATGGCAGCATCCATAGGACTTGCTCTTCAGGCACCGCCTTTGGTCTTGTTTTCACTTGTTCCGGTCGGATTTGCCACAAACCTTATGGGTGGAGCAGGCGGTCCGCTTGCTGTACTCGTGGTTGCTATAATAGCTTCAGAGTTTGGTAAAGCCGTTTCAAAGGAGACAAAGATTGATATTCTTGTTACTCCAATAGTAACTATATTGGTTGGAATCGGCCTCGCATCTGTTATCGCTGCACCTATCGGAGCTGCAGCTTCACAGGTTGGAAGAATTATCATGTGGGCTACAGAGCTTCAGCCATTCCTCATGGGAATCCTTGTATCAGTAATTGTTGGTATAGCACTCACGCTTCCTATTTCTTCAGCAGCTATTTGTGCGGCACTCAGTCTTACGGGGCTTGCCGGTGGAGCAGCAGTCGCAGGATGTTGTGCACAGATGATTGGATTTGCAGTTATGTCATTTAAGGAGAACGGAGTCGGAGGACTTGTTTCCCAGGGAATCGGAACATCAATGCTTCAGATGCCAAACATCGTAAAGAATCCTAAGACTTGGATTCCGCCAATCATTGCATCTGCAATCACCGGACCTATCGCAACATGTATCTTCAAGCTCACAATGGACGGACCTGCAGTATCATCAGGAATGGGAACCTGCGGACTTGTAGGACAGATTGGTGTATACACCGGATGGTTAAACGACATTGAAGCAGGTACAAAGGCTGCAATCACAGCCGGAGACTGGGTTGGACTTGTTCTTATCTGCTTCATCCTTCCTGCAATCATTTCGACTGTTATCTGCGAAATGGAGAGAAAAGCCGGATGGATTAAGGACGGAGATCTCAAACTCGACTAATTTTGTAATGCACATGTATTTTTATTCGGTGAATGAGGATACATGTGTATTTTTTTTGCAGTAGATTAAACGGATGAAATGAGTATTAATAAATAGCAATATTAGGAACATCCCAAATAGGAAAAATAGTATGAATATGCTTAAAAATAGCATGAAAAAAACGTGCGAAAATAGAAAAAAAGTACTATAATAAATGATAAGGCGTTTAAAGATTAAGATATTGCACTTAGGGAGATAAAGGGATGACAAAAGTTTACTGTTATTCAAGATGTACAACATGTAGAAAAGCCTTAAAATGGCTGGATGAAAACAAAGTTAAGTATGAACTTATAGACATCAAGGAAGATCATCCTGATGAAAAGACACTTCGTCAATTGCGCAAGAAGAGCGGACTTCCGTTGAAAAAGTTTTTCAATACCAGCGGACAGCTATATCGTGAGATGGAGCTTTCAAGGAAACTTCCGGATATGAGTGAAGACGAAATGTTTAAAATACTGGCATCCGACGGGATGCTGGTAAAGAGACCGCTTTTGGTAACCGATGAAAGCGTCCTCACGGGGTTCAAAGAGGACGATTGGAAAAAAGTATTGTAAAAAAACAGTGGGGGATTTTATGACATCTAATATCAGAGTTCTGACGCACAGCAGCATAAGGGTAGAAGGCCAAAAAACAGTGGTTTACATCGATCCGTTTGAGATAGATGGTGCGCCTCATGATGCTGATGTGGTTTTCGTGACACATTCCCATTACGATCATTTTTCACCTGAGGATATTGAAAAGATTAGCAAGGCCAATACCATTCTGGTGGCTCCAAACAGCATGAATGGTGAGACAAAAAAAGCCGGAGGTCTTGTGTCGAAGATAATAAATGTAACTCCCGGAGAAGAGCCTGAAATCCTCGGAGTTAAATTTCAGGTGGTAAGAGCATATAACACCACGAGCCAGTTCCACAAAAAGGAAGCAGACTTTGTGGGATACATCATCAATGTGGACGGCAGCAGGATATATATTGCCGGTGACACAGAAGCAAATGAGGATAACCTGAAAGTGCAGTGTGATGTGGCTTTGGTTCCAATCGGGGGTACATATACGATGGACGCAAAGGCTGCTGCAGATTTTGTAAACAGGCTTAATCCAAAGGTTGCAATCCCTACCCACTACGGAAACATTGTGGGAGATGCTTCCGCGGCAGAAGAATTTGCCAAAAAGGTAAATCCAGGGATAAAAGTTGAAATAAAGATGGAGAAGTAAAAATTCGGACTGAAGGTATTGTACGGAGGGGGAGAATTGAGTATTCACGTGCAAAAAACAAACCGTAGTATTCGAAACAGACGTATAGCAATAGCACTTTGCATATTGATAAACGTGGTTATTGCTTTTTTGACAAGTTTATTTAAGCTACCTATGTACTTTGATACAATTGGTACAATAGCGATTGCTTCAATGACCGGACTATTTCCCGGAATACTTGTTGCGGTTATCACGAACCTACTCTGCGGTTTTTTCAACGAATATGCGCTTTATTATTCAATAATCAATGTGCTGATTGCCATAGTGACAGCATGGTTTGTGCGCTACAAAAAGTATGAAAAGATTTTGTGGCTTTTTGAGTATGTCCTCGTATTGGCAGCAATCAGTGGTATCTTGGGAACCGCTGTTCAGTGGGTTCTTATGTCCGGTCCGCAGTTTGATGACGTAGCCGAGGCTGCTGCGGCATTATCTCAAAAAACGAATTTTAATTATTTTATATCCGCAACGATCGTCAACATTGGATTAAGCTTTGTTGATAAGACGATTACGGTTTTTTGCGCTTTTTTCTGCATTCGATTTATTCCTGAAGAAAAGAGAAAAGCCATGTGGGCAAGTGGTTGGAAACAGACACCGCTCACAGATGATGTTATAAGCACAATAACTGAAAAAAGAGGAATGCAGTCTGTCAGAGGGAAGATGGGACTGCTTATTTCCGCTGTTTCCGTAACGCTTGTTTTGGTAATGTCGTGGATAAGTATTAACGAGTATTACAAAAAGACAATGGAACAGTACACAACAGATGCTTTGAATGCCACAAGACTGGCGGCAGAATTTATAGACGGAGATTCCATTGAGCTATATTTGAGAAAGGGCGAGAGTGCTCCGGGATACCAGGAGACAAAGAATCTCCTATACAAGATAAGAGACAATGCCACAGGGGTGAAATATCTCTACGTTCTGAAGATTTCGAAAAAAGAATATACCTTTGTGTTTGATTTGGATACGGATGACGAACCCGGAAATCCTCTGGGATATACCAATCCTATAGAGGAGGCTTTCGAACCTATATTAACAAAGCTTTTGGCAGGCGAGGAGATAGACCCGATTGAATCGGACGACACATATGGATGGCTTTTAACAACATATTATCCGGTTAAAAATTCTGCAGGAAAAACAGTCTGTTACGTCGGAGCAGATGTCTCAATGAGCTATCTGTCGGATTATACAATAGAATTCCTGGTTAAGTCTTTAATAATATTCGCCGGATTCTTTATTTTGGTATACGGATACGCCCTCAGCGCTTCCGGATACAGTCTGGTTTATCCATTGAGCACCATCACAATGTCAGCCAAGGATTTTGTGGAAAACATTGGAGATCAGAAATCGGTTGATAAAAGTGTTAAGAATATCAGAGCAATGAACATCCACACCGGAGATGAAGTAGAGGAATTGTATTTGGCAATCTGCCGCATGGAAGCAAACATGGCAGAGCAGATTCGTGACATCAGGCATTATGCGGATGCGACAGCCAAGATGCAGAACGGACTTATCATAACGATGGCGGACATGGTTGAAAGCCGTGACTCCGACACCGGTTCACATGTACAAAAGACTGCCGCTTACGTAAAGATAATTCTGAAAGGATTGAAGAAAAAAGGATATTACGAATCTAAGCTTACAGCCAAGTATATGGCTGATGTGGAGATGTCGGCACCGCTTCATGATGTTGGAAAGATCAATATTTCGGATGTGATTTTAAATAAGCCGGGCAAACTTACGGATGAGGAATACGAAATCATGAAGACTCACACCACGGCCGGCAAGGAGATAATGGAAAATGCCATAAGTACCGTAGAGGGAGAAAACTACCTCAAAGAAGCAAGAAACATGGCAGCATATCATCACGAGAGATGGGACGGAAAAGGATATCCGGAAGGCCTTCACGGAGAGGTTATTCCGCTTTCGGCAAGAGTTATGGCTGTTGCGGATGTATTTGATGCCTTGACTTCAGCGAGAATATATAAGCCGGCTTTCCCAATAGAGAAGGCACTTGAAATATTGCAGGAAGACTCGGGAACACAGTTTGATCCTAAGTGTGTTGAAGTGTTTATGGATTCGCTTCCTGAGGTTAAGCAGGTACTGAGAAAGTATAACAGACCGGAGTTATAGAAGGTATTAAGCAAAAGTAACAGACCGGAAAAAAACGGGGATATGAGCATGAAGTATAAAAGGGTTTTACTGCAAACAATAGTTTCAGTTTTGGCATTTGCCACAGTGGCTGTTGTAAAAGATGTAAATATAGTGAGAGCCGAAGACAGTGCAAGTATAGGCGGTGGCTACGCGGCTACAGGGCAGATAGATGGCCTGGGATACACATCCAAGCTTTATGATGCAACCAACGGTCTCCCTACATCCGATGCGAATTATATTTTGGGAGCATCCGACGGATACATTTGGATTGGCGGATACAGCGGCATCATACGTTACGACGGATCTTCCTTTGAGAGAATGGACACCTCAGACGGCCTTACGAGTGGAAGGGCACTGTTCGAGGACAGCGAAGGAAGAATCTGGGTCGGAACAAACGACAACGGTGTCGTTATGCTTGATGGAGAGAATAGGACTCACTTCACATTTAAGGAAGGCCTGGGCTCATCATCAATTCGTTCGTTTGCGGAAGATGCAAACCATAATGTTTACATAGGATCCACTGCGGGAGTCTGCTATGTGGACAGCGATTTGGAAGTACATGTACTTGATGATGACAGAATAAATGAAGAGAGAATACTGCGTCTTGAGAGTGAAGCAAACGGCAGAATTATAGGACAGACAAAGGCCGGTATGGTTTTTGCCATAGAATCGGGTGAGATAACCGAGTTCTATACCAGTCAGGATCTTGGAATCGAAAAAATAACAACTTTTATACCTGATCCGGAAAACCAGGGAAAAGTTTATCTGTGCACCGAGACTAGCAATGTATATTACGGAGAATTCGGAAAAAGCGTAAACGAATTAAAAAAGATATCGGTTGCCCCGGCAGAAAACATACATTGGATTTGTTATGCCTGTGGCAGGGTATGGATTTCTTCCGTTCAGACACCGGGATATCTCGATGAAAATAATATTTTCCATGTTTTGGAGCATGTTCCTATGGACAGTGCCATCGAAATGATGACGGTCGACTATCAGGGAAACATGTGGTATGCAAGTTCGACGATGGGAATAATGAAGGTGGTAGCGAACAATTTCACGGATGTCACCGGAGATGCGGGGATTACTACCGGAGTTGTAAACTCTACATGTTATTTTGAAGATAAGCTTTATATAGCAACCGACACGGGACTTCTTGCTCTGGATAAAAAAGGAAACGCTGCAAATGATGAAATTACGGAGTTTATGGGTGGAGCCAGAATCAGGTCCCTGTATGACGATGGAAACGGAAATATGTGGATCTGTTCTTTCTCCAGAGACCATGGCCTGGTTAAATGCAGTAAGGACGGCACAATTACTACTTTCACCGAAGAGAACGGAATGCCAAGCAGCGAAGCAAGATGTGCTGTCAAATTGTCAGATGGTTCATTGCTCGTAGGAACAAACAGAGGAATTGCCTTCATCGAAAACGAAAGCACAGTCAAGGCCTATCCTGAGGACAGCCTTCTCTCAAGTATGATGGCACTTACTGTCTGTGAGGGAGACAGAGGAGAGAAATACATAGGAACAGACGGAGACGGACTCTATATTCTGGATAAAAATGACAACTATGTTCATATGGGCCGTGAAGATGGTCTTACAAGTGATGTCATAATGAGAATAAAAAAGGATGAAGAGCGAGACCTTTATTGGCTCATAACTTCAAACTCCATTGAGTATATGAAGAATGATGTTATCTCAGAGGTTACATCTTTTCCGTACAACAACAATTACGATTTATTTTTCGACAACAGAGGCTATTTGTGGATACTTTCATCCTATGGGGTTTATTGCGTAGATGAGGAATCGATGATTAACGATAATGTTACCGACTACAGACTGTATACGCTGGCAAACGGACTCATAAGCACACCTACGTCAAACTCCTACAGTGCAATTGATGATTCGGGAAATCTTTATATTTCCGGAAGAAACGGTGTTTGCCATGTAAATATAAATAATTATTTCGAGGAGAGCGCAAATACAAAGACGGGAGTAAGTTACATTTATTGTAACAACGAAAGAGTCACAGAGGATTCCGACGGAGGTTACACTATTCCGCCGAATAACGGACGTATAAGAATCAGTGCAAAGGTTTTGGATTACACCATGTCCAATCCACTTGTGCATGTCTACATGGACGGAAGCGACGATGAAGGTATCACAGCATATGCAAGAGAGCTTTCGGATTTGGAATACACAAACCTTAAATACGGCAATTACACTCTGCATATTCAGGTTATGAGTAATGCAGACGGAAGCATGGTGAGAGACGACACTGTAAGAATTTCCAAACAGCCAAGATTCTTTGAGATGGCGGTTACAAAAATAATTATAGTGGCCATTGCGATAGCGGTGACGGGAATATTGGTATGGAGCATATTGACCGGAACAGTCATCAGAAAGCAATATGCGCTGATTCAGGAGGCAAAGGATGAGGCTGAGCGCGCAAACAGCGCAAAATCGCGCTTCCTTGCAAATATGTCCCATGAGATAAGAACTCCTATCAATACTATTTTGGGAATGGACGAGATGATGCTGAGGGAGGATCCTACCGGTGTTCCTAAAACCTATTTCATGTCGATGGTGAACTATGCCTTCGACATAAAAAATGCAACGGAGTCTTTGCTTGGACTCATAAATGACCTTCTTGATATTTCAAAGATTGAGTCAGGAAAGATGAATCTTGTGGAGCAGGAGTATGATGTGGCTGAAAGTCTGCGCTCCATCATTTCAATGATTCGCGTAAAGAGTGCGGAAAAGGATTTGGCATTTGACGTTACGGTTGATGAAAAGACACCTTCACGTCTGTACGGAGATATCGGAAAGATAAAGCAGATTCTTTTAAATCTTCTTACAAATGCCGTTAAATACACGGAAGTCGGAGGATTTGTTTTGACACTGGCTGTCGAGGAAATCACTGATGAAAAAGTGAGTATCAGGTTTTCGGTTAAGGATACCGGAATGGGAGTAAAGCCTGAGGACATGGACAGGCTTTTCACCGCATATGAGAGACTTGAAGAGGAGAAAAACAGCGGCATACAGGGAACCGGACTGGGACTTGATATATCAAGGCGATTTGCTGAGCTCATGAACGGAAAACTCTGGTGTGAGAGCGAATACAAAAAAGGCTCGGAATTTATCTTTACCGTAGACCAGGTTATCAAGGATAAAAAGCCTATTGGAATCTTTGTTGAACATGATGAGTTTGAATCCACGGGACCTTATGTTCCGCAGTTTATAGCACCGGATGCGGATGTTCTGGTAGTTGATGACAACCCGATGAACCTTAACGTTATAAAAGGACTTCTGAAGGCAACAAGGATGTTCGTCACCACGGCAAAGAGCGGTGAGGAATGCCTTGAAAAGATAAAATTCGGAAATTTTAACGTTGTTCTTCTTGACCATATGATGCCCGGAATGGACGGCGTGGAAACTCTTGAAAGAATAAGGCAGACACATCCTGACCTTCCGGTCTATGCCCTCACAGCAAACTCCGTGGCGGGCGAGGACTTCTATATTTCAAAGGGATTTAACGGCTATCTGGCGAAACCGATTGACAGTATAACCTTGGAGAAGACCATCATGAAGCATCTTCCTGAGGAAATCATGGAGAAGCCGGGTGAGGACGATGTGGTTGAAGAACTCACAGAGTTGCCGGAAGATATGCTTTGGATAAAAGAGGTTGAGAGCCTCAATGTTGATGATGGTATCAAGGCATCGGGAGGAATCCAGGGATACATTACATCGTTGAATCTGTTTTTGGATACGATAGATGATAATCTGAAAACTATTGAGAATGCATATAAGGCAAATAACATAAAGCTTTATAAGATAAAGGTGCATGCCCTCAAGACCTCCGCTAGGATTATAGGAGATATGAAACTTTCCAAGATGGCTGAGGCTCTGGAAGATGCAGGAAACAGAGAAGATTATGAATACATAGACGGTCATAACGACGAGTTCATCGCTGATTACAGTGCTTACAAAGAAAAACTTGCAAGGCTTCACAAAGAGGAAGACGATGGAAACAAAGAATTGATTTCGGACGTAGAACTTGCGGATGCGTATGCAGCACTTAAGGAGCTGATTCCTCAGATGGATTATGACTCAGTGGAAATGATTCTTAATCAGCTTGATAGTTATATGCTTCCGGATAAGGATGCAACTAAAATGAAAGAACTCAAAAAAATGCTTAAGCTTCTGGATTGGGATGGAATGGAAGCATTAATCAAATAAAACAAAGGAGAGAGATTGTGAGAAAAATACTGATGATTGGCGCCAGGGAGACATTTCTCGTACGAGTGCTGGTGGATAAGCTTGTGAAGGAAGACTTTAACTGCATATTTGTACCATGGAATATCAATGACATTAACAAAAGCTGGGACGGGACAGCGCTGGTATGCCTTTATATGGATGATAAGGAGTATCCGCCCGAGGATGTCATTCACTATTTGAACGACAAGATGGATGAGGACAATCTACAGATGATGGCTGTGGGTGAAAAAAACGATATGGTAAGACTCCTGGGCAGCATCAAAGAAGATTTGGTCTATGAGAGTTTTGTAAGACCAATCAATAACGATGCCTTTGTTCAAGCTGTACAGAAGCTGTTCAAAAAAGTGGATGCGGGAGAGTTCAAAAAGAACATTCTGATAGTGGATGACGATCCGAATTATCTTGGTATAGTCAGGGAGTGGCTCAGAGAAAAATACAAGGTTTCCATGGCAAATTCAGGATTGCAGGCCATAAAATGGCTGGGGAAAAACACTGTCGATCTTATTCTTCTCGACTATGAAATGCCGGTTACCAGTGGACCGCAGGTCTTGGAGATGTTAAGAAGCGATGAGGATACGAAGGAAATCCCTGTCATGTTTCTTACAGGAAAAGGTGACAAGGAAAGTGTAATGAGCGTTCTTGAATTAAAGCCGGAAGGATATTTTTTGAAGAGCATCGGAAAGCAGGAACTCATAGAGCAGCTTGACGTATTTTTCATAAAGCACAGATAAGAGGAATCTGAAGATTTTTTTAGAAATGCACAGGTAAGAGGAACTATCATATGATGGAGTTTTTGAAAACAAATCAGCTGAATTTCATGTTGGTAATGAGCAGCGTCTGCGGCACCATTGCGGTCTTTGTAATGATTGCCAAAGCACTGCCGTTTAAAAGGCGAATGGCATTGCTGTCTCTTGAATTGACAGCCATGTTTCTTTTGTACTTTGACCGATTGGCATATATGTTTTCGGGAGATCCGACTCCATATGGATTTGTGATGGTGCGAGTGACAAACTTTTTGGTTTTCTCACTTACACTTGGAGTTATTATATCGCTGAATTTCTACATTTCGGATTTGCTTACGACAGAAGGTGGGCTTGAGTCGGCTCCGAAAAGGCTGTATATTTCTTTGGCTCTTGCAATTATTGGAATAATACTGATAGTTATTTCGCAGTTTACGGGGCTTTATTATTACTTTGATGAGGCAAACCGTTATCACAGAGGTCCGGGATTTTTGCTCTGTTATGTTTTCCCGCTTATAACACCTCTTGTACAGCTTACCGTAATTGTTCAGAATCGTGAGAGATTCAATAAAGGAATATACAGGTCTTTGATTTTGTTTATTTTTGCGCCTATTGTTGCATCAGTAATTCAGATTTTTGCATACGGACTCTCACTCACAAATATGGCAATGGTTGGAATGGGTATTGTTGTATACGTTTATGCCATCATAGATGTGAACCAAAAGATTGAGCGGTCCAAAAAGCGCGAGATGGATATTTTAAAGGAAGAACGAAAGAAGATGCAGCATCTTTTCGAGGAGACTTCCACAGCTTTCATAAATGCTCTGGATGATAAGGGTGAGTATTCAAAAGGCCACTCAGTGAGAGTGGCGCGATATGCGAGAAAGATAGCACAGGCCTGCGGAAAAAACGAAGCAGAGTGCGATGAAGTATACTACAGCGGATTGCTTCATGATGTCGGAAAGATAGGGCTTCCGGAAGAACTCTTGAAAAAGGATGAACTGACGGAAGAAGAGAAAATAAAAATGAAGGAAAAACCTGTTATTGGAGATAGGATTCTCTCGGGCATTACGGATTTCCCAAGGTTAAGATTCGGTGCGAAGTATGCCTTTGAAAAATATGACGGAACGGGGTACCCGGACCAGCTTAAAGGTGAGGAAATACCGGAAGTAGGAAGGATAATTGCCGTAGCCAATTATTATGACAGAATCACTTCACAGAAGAGTGACAGATCCCCGTATCCACAGATGGTTGTGCGAGAGGAGTTTGTAAAAAAGGCCGGAAATGACTTTGATCCAAGATTTGCGGGAGCGATGGTTTCACTTATAGATGAAGATTCCGACTATCTAATGCAAAACAGTGATGAAAATTACAGGAACGAGCCGGATAAATTTGTGGAGGCAAATGCCTACAGAAGTTCTGTTTCAAAAGGAATTCTTATAGAAAACATTTCAACGGTCATTCGTTTTAAATGCAAAAAACGTGAGGATTCGCCAACCGGTTTCTCCGCTCCTTCCATAATCTTGTTTGATTCCTATGACGGAAGAGTTCATGATGCAAAAAAGAATATAGATGTATTCGGATATCTGGAGTATGGTGAGATCTTCTTTGATGGACACGTTATCTGTACTGCTGCCAGAAGCATGGATGTTAAGGTGACGGAAAGAACCGTACATACTGAGGAAGAAATACAAGAGCAGCTTGATTCTTCCAAGATAGAAAAAAACAAAAAAGCTGAATCATTTATTCTGAATAAGATGGAGTCGGAATACGAGATATATACCGGACGAATAGAAGACCATGCAAAGATTATCGTAAAGACTCCGGAGAAGGTAATAGAGGTTGTGGCAGCACTTCCAAACAGTTCAAAGTATGCCTATGTTGGCCTCACCGGCGAGTATTGTACGCTGGATGACATAGCTATAGAAAAGACGATTGAGAAGGCTTACGATGAGATACCGCGTATTGCGCCTTATGTGCAGTATACAAACAGAATGCAGTCGGACATCCCGAATATCCAGGTGGACAGTACAAGACTTGTTTACACGAGGGGAATACCTCTTGAGGACAGTCTGCAGATAAAATTCCATACGATGAGTCTGCCGTCGGCAAATCTCATCTGGCACTGTCCGTACATTATCATTTTCCATTCGGACGATGGCCTTGTGAACGGAAAGAATTACAAAGAATACGCGTTCATAAAGATGAGTGGTGAGAATGAAGGAAAATATGATTATTCAGAGAACAGCATCGAGGTTACAAGAGGAGAAGAGTTTGTAAACTGGGAAGACTGGGAAGAATGCAACCGCGAAGGCGTGGAGTGCGAGGCTGTCTTTGAGAAAAAAGGCAAAACTATTATTACTCAGGCCGAGAATAACGGAATCGGAATTGTCAATAAGACAAGACTCTTCGAAGCTGATGATGAAGTGTATGTAGCCCTCACCGGAGATCAGGTGGCTTTGACGGATATAAGAATATAAGAATATAAGAAGACCGTGAAAAGACTATTATTTAAGTGTTGTTAATCTATTGTTAACTAAAATGATAAAATGGTTGACAAATGAAAGCTGTTGCCATATTCTGTCTCTTGGCATATGAAACATAGCGAGTGAATTCTACGCGTATAAGAAATCATATGCATCAAGTAGATAAATATTTGGAGGAACATCATTTATGAATCGTGGCAAGCTTTATTTTTGGACAACCTGTGCCCTCATGACAGCAATTATGTGCATATTGGGACCTGTAACCCTTCCTATTGGGCCGATACCGGTTTCGCTCATGCTTTTGGTAATATTCCTGTCGGTTATCATTCTTGGAACAAAGGGAGCTGTGGTAAGCACTGTTTTGTATCTTCTCATAGGAATGGCCGGACTTCCGGTTTTCTCCGGATACTCGGGTGGAATCACAAAGATTGCCGGACCTACGGGAGGCTATCTTGTAGGATACATATTTGCAGCCCTTATAGCCGGCATAATAAATGAGAAGGCAAAAGGAAAGACAGCGTTCATCATTCTTGGAATGGTACTTGGAACAGCTGTTGCCTATTCATTTGGAACTGTTTGGTTTATCATCCTGATGAAGGTTGATTTATGGTACGCCCTCACAGTGTGTGTATTTCCGTTCATTCCTTTTGATGTGGCGAAAATGTTGATCGCGACATATCTTGGAAGGGCGGTTAAAAACGCGCTGATGAAGAGCGGACATTATGATTTCGAAGTATAAAAAATGATTTCAGAAGAGATAAGAAAAAAACTGTACGAACTGCAAGACAAGAAATATCGAGATTTTCAGAGCGGTCTCACTCCGACTCTGGAATCGGACAGAACGATTGGTGTGAGAACTCCGGAACTGAGAAAACTTGCAAAGGAACTTGCAAAACGAAATGACGTTGCAGACTTTTTGTCATTATTGCCGCATGAGTATTTCGAGGAGAACCAGCTGCAGGCCTTTATAATCTCAGATAGGAAGGACTTTGATGAGTGTATGGATGGGCTCAAAAGATTTCTTCCCTTTGTGGACAATTGGGCTACCTGCGATCAGATGTCTCCGAAGGTTTTTAAGAAGCACAAAAAAGAGCTTCTGCCTTACATAAAAGAATGGATTGGGTCGAGTGAAACATACACCGTTCGGTTTGGAATAAAGATGCTGATGGAGCATTTTTTGGATGAGGATTTTGACATCGCTTATCCTGAGATGGTGGCGCATGTTCGCTCTGATGAGTACTATGTCAATATGATGATAGCCTGGTATTTTGCAACAGCTCTTGCTAAGCAGTACGATATGGTAATACCTTTTATAGAGGAACATCGTTTAGATAAGTGGACTCATAATAAGACGATACAAAAGTCGGTGGAGAGCTATCGAATATCTGATGAACAAAAGGCTTATCTCAAAAGCCTTAAAGATAAGAGCAAATAAAAAGGCTCCGGGTTACGCATGTAACTCGGAGCTATCTTTATATGTTTAATATACAAGTCTGATTTGAAGTTTATTCTAAGCTTCCTCGCCTTTGAGTTCTTTGATCTTCTCAAGAATAAGTTTTTCATTGAATGCGAAGAAGAGGCATGCTCCTATGAAGCAGGTGATGAAAGCGATGACAGCTGTAGCTCTGTAGCTTTCCGGTGTCTGTGATACTGTCACAGATGTGAAAATAACAAGTGCGATAGCCTGTCCCATCTTGAATGCGAAAGTTCTTGCAGCGAAGAACATTCCGCTTCTGTCTTCTCCGGTCTCAAGTCTAGTGAGCTCAGCAACATCTGCTACACAGGCCTGTGGAAGAATTCCTAAGATTGCCATAGGAATTGCGGCAGCAACAGCTACGATAAATCCCCAATGAAGACCCTTTCCGCAGAATGATGTGATTGCAAATACACATGAGTATGCGAAAAATCCGACGATGATAAGTTTTTTCTTTCCAATCTTCTTTGCGAGGAAGTTAACAAGCGGATAGAGGCAAACGCTTATCGCTGTCATAGTAGCTGTAAGAACGAATGTCCAAGTATCCTCAATTTCCATAAGCTTTGTCTCATAGAAAGCCAAACCTGTCTGGAAAAGTGTGAGTGCAAAGAAGTAAATTACATCACTGTATACAAAACGTCTGAACTGACCGTTTGAAAATGTCTTGACAAGAGAAGTAAACGGTTTTGTATCACTTGGCTTGCTGTCAATGTAATCGCGCTCTTTAATATAGAAAGCCGGGAATATCATTGCAAGGCAAGCGATGGTAGCCATTATAGCAACTGCGAGTCTGATACTGCTCTTCTGACCTACTGTTGGCTGAAGTGCTCCGGCAAGGTTTGGAAGAAGGAAAGATATACTCTGTCCAACGATAAATGTAAACGAAATGAAAGTCGAAACATTTATTCTGTGCTCCTGTGTGTCTCCAAGCTCAGCGATAAGCGCATTGTAAGGTGTGCAGAACATTGTCATGAAAAGGTAGAATACCATCAAAAGTACGAAGAGTACCAAATCATTAATAACGATGCTTCCTGTCTGAGGAAGAACGAAAAGTCCTATTGTAACAAGCGCAAACGGAATAGCCATCACGCGCATAAACGGGATACGTCTTCCACCGGGGTTGTCGCTTCTGTCAGACCATCCGGCGATGAGCGGATCTGTTATGGCGTCGAAGATTCTTCCTGCAGCAAGGACAAGCCCGAACAGTGTCAGCTTGAAGAAGATAGGATCCTGAGTGATGCCCGATGCGAAAATACCTGTGTTTGGATTCATCTCATCAGGGCTTCCGGTATAGTAATAAACCATCCAGTTTGAAACTACTCCTGAGAGGAGACTCCATCCAAACTGCCCCAATGCGAAAATCCATAATAATTTGTTAGTTATGGGTTTTAGTTGATTCATTTTTTTGCTTCCTTTCGAGTCATAATAGGGGCTTAGCATAATTTTTTTGTGCAAAATCGCGCCCTTTTAGAAAAATTATATAAAAAAACCGTCAAACAAACTAGCTAAAAAAAACACATTTTCGACCATTTTTGAACATTTCAGAAAAAAACGGTAAAAACATCTCTGATATTTGTGCAAATCGATGAAGAAAATAAAGCAATTTGTTGAATTAAAAGTGAAACATGTATTATAATACTATTAACTATGATGTAGTATTTTGGTCTAATTATAAGTAATTATAATTTATGGGGTTTTTGTTATGAAAAGTAAGAGGGAGAAAGTCTTATTCATAGTAGTGGCAATTGCCATAGTTCTGGTGACATTTGTTTTGTCATTTTCAAATGTCTTATACTCTTTTGACAAGATATTCTCGGACCCGATTTATCAGGTCCCTTCAAGCACGAACACAAATATAAAAATAATAGGTATAGATGAAAAGACTCTTGCCGAATACGGAGACGTTACCGATTGGTCAAGACAGGTAACAGCGGACCTTATCACCACTTTGACGGACGATCCGCAGTACGCACCTTCAGTTATCGGACTCGATGTACTTTACATTTCAGAACAGAACGATGCCGGTGATGCAGCCCTGGCAGAAGCATGCAAGAGCGCATCTGAAAACGGAACACAGGTTGTTTCCGCAGCAAATCTTGTTTACAAGACCTCTGTCACAAGAACGGACGAGGGAACACTTGCGGTAAACAGAAACAACGTTGAGAACATAGAGTATCCATATTCCGGACTTAATGAGAATACATTGGTTGGATTTGCAAATACCACCCAGGATGTTGACGGATACATCAGATATGCAAAGCTTTCAGAGGAATTTAACGGAGAGAGTATGGATTCTCTTTCCACAGCAGTTTACAAGGCATATTGCAACAAAAAGGGTGAGACAGCAAATCTTCCTAAAACATACAAAAACAATATTTTCGGTTTTACATTCTCCGGGAAGAGTGGAGGTTACGAGGTTGTTTCACTTTCCGATGTATTAAGCGGAAATGTTGACAGCAGAGCATTTGCGGGTTCCATCGTTCTCTTTGGTGCATATGCTCCGGGAATGCAGGATGCTTACAATGTGGCAATCCAAAAAGGTACACAGATGTACGGAGTGGAAATCCATGCAAATATCGTGGAGGCGCTTCTTGAAGGAAAAACTGCAGTGCCTGCAAACTTCTGGATTTACACACTTATACTCATTGTCATTGCGCTGATTTTCTATGTAATCTGCGACCATGTGAAGATTGTTCCGGCCACATCGCTTTTGGTGGCATTCATCGTACTTAATCTCCTTGCAGGAAAACTCCTGTACATGAGAGGCATCATCATAAATATCATTATACTCCCGATTGTGCTTTTGGCTGTTTATGCTTACCAGCTCATAACCGGATACCTTGTAGAGTGGTTAAAGAGAAGGCAGACCGTGGAGGCGTTCAAAAAATACGTTGCGCCTCAGGTTGTTGATGAGATTTCAAAAAAAGGCGAATTCAATATCGTGCTTGGTGGTGAGAACAGAGATATCGCAGTTCTTTTCGTTGATATCCGTGGATTTACACCTATGTCCGAGGGCCTCGAGCCTGAGCAGGTTGTATCCATATTAAATGAATACTTGAGCCTCACCACAAATTCAATTTTCAAAAACAACGGTACTCTTGATAAATTCGTCGGTGATGCAACTATGGCGGTTTTCAATGCACCGTTTGATTTGGACGATTATGTTTACAGAGCTGTATGTACAGCAAGAGATATAGCAGCAGGAAGTGACGAACTCGAAAAGAAACTCATGGAGAGATTCGGAAAGTCCGTAAGCTTCGGTATCGGAGTAAACTGCGGACCAGCTGTCGTTGGTAATATCGGTTGTGAGTTCAGAATGGACTACACAGCCATCGGAGATACGGTTAATACCGCTGCCCGTCTTGAGGCAAACGCAAAGCGCGGACAGATACTTATAAGCGATAAAGTGTTTGAGAGAGTGAAAGACAGAGTAGAGGTCACTCCTATAGGAGCGATTCCTTTGAAAGGAAAGAGCAACGAAGTATTTGTATATCAGGTGGATAAAGTGCTTTAGCTCAAACGAATGCCTATGAAAAGAAAGATTCTTATCATACCGGATATAGAAAGAATAGACGAGAGTCTGAAGGTGGCTGAGAAATATGATTTGGCCTTTGAGTACAACGACTTCTATATGCCGGACTTGCTTGATGACTCCGCAAGGCTGAAAAAGACGGTGGAGACTTACAAAAGTTTAGACAGGGACAGAAGCAATGACACGCTTCACGGGGTGTTTTACGACATCACGGTTCACAGCGATGACCCTAAGATAAAACAGATTTCAGAGGACAGAATAAAGAGTTCTTTGGATATAGCTACAGAGCTTGGAGTGACAGGTGTCATCTTCCACACAAACTATCTGGCAAACTTTAAGGTGGCTTTTTATGAGGATGCCTGGGTAGAGAGAAACGTGGCTTTCTGGAGCAAACTTGTGAAGGAAACGCCGAATCTCAACATTTACATTGAAAACATGTTTGATGAGGAACCGGGACTTATAGTCAGATTGTTTGAAAGACTCTTTAATGATGGCATTCTCACACCGGAGGAAAAGAAAAGGATAGGCATATGCTTTGATTATGCCCATGCAAATGCCTTCGGAAATGACATGGATCTTTGGGAAAACAGTGTGTTTCCTTATGTGAAACACATGCACATAAATGACAACGACCTCAAGGCGGATCTTCACCAGCCTATGGGAGAAGGAAAAATCGATTGGGCGAGATTCAATAGATTTGTTCAGGAAAAAAATATCAATTCCTCAGTTTTGGTGGAGATGAAGAGCATTGAAGGGCAGATAAAATCTTTGGAATTTATGAAAGAGAATCATATATATCCGTATGATAAATAATTTGAGGGTTTATTTACACACATATAGATGAATGTGATGGAAAGGTATATTACAGGGGGTAGGTTATGTTAGGTGTTGCCGAACTGAGAGAAATGCTGAATATAGGCATTGAACTCACCACCGAGAAAAATCAGAATCTTCTCTTAAAGAAGATGGTTACGAGCGCCATGGATATCGCGGAATGCGATGCCGGAACTCTGTATCTCTATGTGGATGACAAACTTCAGTTCAAAATAATGAGGACAATCTCTCTTGGAATCAGTCAGGGAGAAGACGGAGAAAAAATAGACCTCCCACCTGTTCCTTTAAAAGAGGGAAATGTCTGTGCGTACACAGCTATTCACAGAGAACTTGTAAATATACCGGACGTTTACACCAGTGACCGATTCGATTTCAGCGGACCTAAGAATTACGACAAGATTACGGGATACAGAACAGGTTCCATGTTGGTCATTCCTTTGGAGGACTCGGAAAATGTTCTCGTTGGAGTGCTTCAGCTTATAAATAAGCATGGTTCCAAGATGGATCCTTTCACCGAGGAAGACGAATTTTTGATAAGGTCCTTGGGTTCCATGGCAGCCATTTCTCTTTCGGAGAAGATATACCTTACGGAAGTTAAAGAGCAGATGCACAGCTTCGTGCAGGCTTTCGCAACCGCAGTCGACGAAAGAACACCTTACAATGGCTCACACACAAGAAAGGTTACGCAGTATTCCGTTATTTTGGCGGACTATATAAACAAGCTTCACGAAAAGGGTGAAACGGAAGATTACTTCAACGAAAACCGCAGGGAACAGCTTGAACTTGCAGCAACCCTTCATGATATAGGAAAGATGATTGTTCCGCTTTCGGTCATGAACAAAGCAACAAGACTTGACGATGACCTGCCGAAACTCATAGCGAGATACGAACTTTTGAGTGTCTGCTACGAGAGAGACATGTACAAGGGACGTATCACAAAGGAAGAAAACGAAGAAATTCAAAAATACATTCAGGAATCTCTTGACTTTATTAAGGAGATAGATTCAGCCGGATTCATGCCGGATGAAAAACTGGAGAGAGTTGCGGATATTGCCGAGCATAAATACGTAAAGGAGGACGGAACCGTCATTCCGTTCCTTGAAGATAATGAAAAGGAGTGCCTTATGATAAGAAAAGGTACCCTCACCGACGAGGAGAGAAAGACCATGGAGAGCCATGTTGTCATGACAAAGAAAATCCTCGATCAGGTACATTTCAACAAGAGATATTGCAATGTGGCAAAGTTTGCCGCAGAGCACCATGAGAAACTCAACGGAAAAGGTTATCCAAACGGTCTTACAGCCGATGAACTTTGTCTTGAATCCAGAATGCTTGCGGTGTGTGATGTGTATGACGCCCTCACTTCAAGCGACAGACCATACAAGAAACCTATGCCGAAGGAAAAGGCCTTTGCCATTCTTTACGACATGGTTAAGTACAACGAGCTGGAGGAGAGACTCGTAAAGTATCTTGAGGAAGCCTTATCTGATCCTGAGGTGGAAGCTTCTGTCAAGTAAAGGGGTTTGTTTTATGAGTGTACGTTATCTCAGTGGGAAGACACTTAAAAGAATAGCGGCAGTAACAGTTGTATTTGCCCTGCTTATTACTTTGCCGGCGGTTGCAGCAAACGGTGCAATTTCATCCAGTTTGACTATAAATTATAATTTTGCCGGGGACACGAATATAGTTAAAACTGAACAATTGCAACTCACTTCTTCAAGCGACTCGGAAAATCTGTTAACGGGAAGCTTTACGTTGCCTGAAACCCTGGGAGAGGATGCCGACCACTATATTTATCAGTATTCCTGGTCAACCGAAGTTGATGAGACACAGGGATATGAGAGTGTGAATTATACCCATTCTGTGCTTAGTGGACTGCCGGGAGAAAGTGATGTTGTCACGGCTGACTTAGGAAACCTTAATGAGCCGTCTACAGCCAATGGGGCCAATCTCGGTTCAGTGAGCATACATGCGCACCTATACGAGCGTAACGTCGTAAAGCTGAATTATATGAGCGATGATCAACTTCTTGAAACAGAATCGCTCAAACAGAGTGCAAGCGGTCAGACTGTGTACAATTTTACTGTTACGTCCTCGGTTCCGACATCGGATGCCGGAGCGTTTTACGGATGGAGAGAGGATGAAGAGCCAGATGTATTCTACAGAGCCGGAGATACCTTTGCCGCATCAGAAGATTCCCTTTCATGGGTTTCCGGAGAGTGGTATACGGATTCGCAGGATCACAATACCGGAATCGTAACTCTTAGCGCCGCGTATGGACATACGGAAAAGCAATATATGTGGACGATGAGGGCAATGCAGTGATGGAACCTTCATCGGAAGTGCATATGGACGGACAGACTTACAGCATCTCGGCATCTGAGATTACAGGATATGAAAATCCTTATGTTTCCTCCGGAGAACCAAGCGGCACCATGGGAAACGATGACATAAATGTTACTTTTACGTACATGCCAAGAACCTACGGTCTCACTGCAAAATACGTGGATGAGAGCGGAAATGAGCTTGCTGAGTCGGTGAGAAGCGATTGCAAATACAACAAGCAGTATTCGACAAGTGCTAAAGAAATCACGGGCTACACACTGACAGCGACACCTTCAGATGCGACAGGAACCATGCCGGCATCGGATAAGACTGTCACCTATGTTTACGCAAAGAACAAGTACAAACTCACTGTGAAATATCAGAACGAGGATGGAAAGAACATAAAAGATAAGACTGAGAAGGATGTTTACTACGGAGACGAGTACTCTGTGGAAAAAGAAAACATTGCCGGTTACATCCTTACTGAGACACCTTCCAATGCACAAGGAACTGTAGGACTTAAAGATATTACGGTAAAGTTTGTGTACAAGCCGAGGACCTACAGCATTACATATGACTTGAACGGAGGAAGCTTAAGTAAGTCAAACCCGGAAACCTACACTGTGGAGTCGGACAAGATTACACTGAACAACCCTACAAAGGATGGATACGACTTTACCGGATGGACCGGTTCAAACGGGGACGATCCCGATACATCGGTTTCCATAAAGAAGGGTTCCACGGGAGATAAAAAATACAAAGCAAACTGGGAAATGGATTCGGACTCAAACGTATCCGGAGAAGGCGGAACAAAGAGCCTTAAAAAGGGAAAGAAAAACCGTATGGAAAGCGGCAGATGGACTATAACCGGTGATGCAACCATATATAACGGTGATTTGGATTTTTATGTACCGGAGGATATCAGTCTTACATTTACAGCTGTTAAATAATAAATGATATTGATGTAAAATGAGAAGAAAAAGAGGAGAGCATTATGGAGGTAAGTTATTTAAGCAAAAGAGGATTAAAACGTCTTTTGGCATGGCTTATGATTTTTGTCATTGTTTTGTGTATACCGTGTATACCAAAGATGCAAAATGCAAAGGCAGCGACGAATGTCATACTAGAACTTGGGCTTTCTGTTGGAGGCTTTGATGTTTTATCAACTGAAGTCAGTTTAAGGTATGATTCAACCAACTTTGAGGCGACAGGAAGCTATACGTTTCCTGCCGAAGTTACGGTTAATGGAAATGAAGCTTTTCCATATGGATCATACAGTATTATGGACGCTGTATTAGGTAATTATCCTATAAATATAACCGAGAGTAACGTGGACTATGATAATGGCTATGCAGGTGGAGACACATGGGATATTCAATTAATGATTTCGCCGGATAACGCTCAACAAATATCAGAAGGTCTTCATATAGGTCATGCGAGCTTTTATGTAAATACCGCTCAATATAAAAACATTGTTACATTGAATTATTATGATCAGGGTGATTATGATGCCGTATTTGCTACAGACACAGTAAAACAGTCCAGTCCCAATGCGACAGAATATGTTTTCAATATCATATCAAGCGAGCCAACGACAGAAGACGGTAAATTTATAGCTTGGAAACCATATTTATCCGAACAGACAACGGAAGCATATTCAAGTGATTCGAGCAAAGGTAACACACAGTATAGGGCTTCTTCAGCCTCACCTACATGGACGGTCACATCCTCTAGTTGGTACGATGAGTCTACCACAGAACCAAGTAGTGCTTCTGTATCTCTCTATGCCAGATATGGTCATTACATGAATGTAAAATATGTGGACGATCAGGGCGAGGAGATAAGAACGGCTGACCAGACGCTGTACGAAGACGGCAGCTATTTTGAAATAGAAGTCCCTGAAATAGATGGCTTCGAAGCACCTGAATTAAATGAAGATGAAAGATATGGTTACATGGAAGGCGGATCTCAGACCTTAACACTTACATACCTTCCATATGAGTATGAGCTTACAACAAGGTTTGTTGATGAGGACGGTAATACGCTTGCCGAGGAGCAGCGAACTCAAGTTAAGTGCAACAGGTCTTATCAGACTACTCCGGTTGAAGTTACAGGTTATTCTGTAAAGACCACACCGGATAATGCAAGTGGAAAGATGCCTGCATCTAATACTACAGTCACATATGTATACCAGAAAAACAAATACACTGCTACTGTTAAGTATTTAAACGAAGAAGGCAAAAAAATTCAGGACAATAAAACACAGGAGATAGAGTATGGCGCTTCTTATTCTATCGAAAAAGAAAATGTTGCTGGATATATACTTAAGGAAACCCCTGATAATGCAAAGGGAACTATGCCAGCAAAAGATATTACCGTAAAGTTTATCTATAAACCTAGAACTTACAATATTACTTATGATTTGAACGGAGGAACATTAAGCAAGTCAAATCCGAGCACCTATACGGTTGAGTCGGATAAGATTACGTTAAACAATCCGGAAAGAGAGAACTACACATTTACAGGATGGACCGGTTCAAACGGAGATAATCCGGATACATCGGTTTCCATTAAGAAGGGCTCTACCGGAGATAAGAAATACAAAGCAAATTGGGAAGAAGATCCTGATTCAAATGTCAGTGGAGAAGGCGGAACAAAGAGCCTTAAAAAGGGAAAGAAAAACCGTATGGGAAGTGGCAGATGGTCAATAACCGGAGACGCAACCATTTATAACGGAGATTCGGATTTCTATGTGCCGGAGGATATCAGTCTTACATTCAATGCAGTGCAATAGAGGGTTTGGGAGATTATGGAGATTGGTTATTCTAATGCAAGAATTTTAAGACGGGTACTGATATTTGTGGCTATAACGGCAGTGCTTTTGTTCCTGGTTGGGGTGAAAAAAGCAGTTGCCGCCACCACTGTGAAGATGAACCTTGTGGTTCAGACGACTTCGGGCGAAGAAATATTCAGAGAAGTAGTGCCTTTGTCATACAGTGAGGATACAGGAAAAGC
>JAILLZ010000158.1 GCA_024692885.1 Lachnospiraceae bacterium
GATCGAAGAGCTTTCCCATATCCTCGCTGGTGTCATATTTGAAAGTGGTCGACTGGATGATGGGGATCTGGCGGGGTTCGCCGTTGCCCGGGGTGTAGCCGGCCTGTACGCATTTGGTATTCAACTGGTAGTCCATAAGCCCTCCTTGTCAGCGTTGCTCTGTTATTTTAAAGTCCTACAGTAGGCAAGTATAAACCTTTTCGCAGGCAAAAGAAAGGGAAGGGTGAAAAAAGAGTTGGTAGATGGTATGATGATACAGTCAGGGTCATCAATGGGAAATGTGTTCTGCTCTTAGAACGTGCAGATTCCATTCGTGATCCGTATCATCCATACAAATCAAACTTTGGGAGACCATATGGCAAATCTTGGAATTCCGCAGAATACCATTGAGATTCTGCAAAAATACGGCTTTCGTTTTCAGAAAAAATACGGACAGAACTTCCTCATCGATACCAGAGTGCTGGAGCGGATCGTGGAGGCGGCCGGCATCACCAAAGAGGATATGGTGCTGGAGATCGGACCCGGCATCGGAACCATGACCCAGTATCTGGCGGAGAGCGCCCGGGAAGTGGTGGCTGTGGAGATCGACAACAATCTGATCCCAATCCTGGGGGAGACTCTGGCGGCATACGACAATGTGACGGTACTCAACGAGGACATCCTCAAGGTGGATATCGCAAAGCTGGTGGAGGAGCGCAATGGCGGAAAGCCCATCAAAGTGGTGGCAAACCTGCCCTATTACATCACCACCCCCATCGTCATGGGCCTGCTGGAGAGCAAGGTGCCCCTGGAATCCATCACCATTATGGTCCAGAAGGAAGTGGCAGATCGGATGCAGGAAGGACCCGGCAGCAAGGATTACGGGGCCCTGTCCCTGGCGGTGCAGTACTATTCCAAACCGGAGATCGTGGCCAATGTCCCCGCTAACTGCTTCATGCCCAGACCCAATGTGGGCAGTGCTGTCATCCGACTGACCAGATATCAAGAGCCCCTTGTTGCAGTGAAGGATGAAAAGTACATGTTCAACCTGATCCGTGCATCGTTCAACCAGCGCCGCAAGACCCTTGCCAATGGCCTGTCTCACGCACCGGAGCTGGGCGTGAGCCGCGAGGATGTGGTGGCTGTGCTCCAACAGGTGGGGCTGTCTGAGACCATTCGTGGGGAAGCGCTCACTCTGGACCAATTTGCAGAGCTGAGCGACCTGCTGGGGAAAGAGGAATAATGGAGAAATACCGGTGGTTTCATCCCGACCTGGCCGCGGCGTGCGGGCAGGTCTTTTGTTGTAATTTTTCCTGCAATTTGTAACCACAATATCTAGATAGAACCGGCTTATTTCTTGTGGTCTGTATGGACTATGACCACAAATTATGGTACAATGTGACCGATTGTGGAAAACTGTCTTGTGGTCTAAGGGGACAAGAATTTTGGATAAATACGAATATAAAATCAGAGCAGAGGAAATTCGCAATCTGATCGCCCGGGAAGAATACCTGGAGGCGGCAAAGATCGCGGATACCATCGACTGGACCTGCGTCAAGAAAGTGGGAACGCTCTGCACCATCAGCGACCTCTACAAGAAGGTAAGGCGCTATGAGGATGCCATCGAGCTGCTGAAGCTGGCAGATCAGCGCAATCCCGAGGGAAAGGACATCACCTATTCCCTCTGCGAGCTGTACATCAAAACCGGGGATGTGGTCCATGCGGTGGAGTCCTACAAGGCTTTCGTGCGGATCGGCGCAAGGGACCCCAGACGGTATGTGCTGCAGTACAAGCTCATCGTGGCTCAGGATGTGAGCCTGGAGGAGCGGATCGAAGTCCTGGAAGAGCTGAAGAAACGGGACTATCGGGAAAAATGGGCTTACGAGCTTGCCTATCTCTACCACCGCATCGGTCTTGGCACCAAGTGTGTGGAGGAGTGCGACGAACTGATCCTCTGGTTCGGCGAAGGCAGATATGTCTACAAGGCAATGGAGCTGAAGATGCTTCATCAGCCCCTGACTCCCGCCCAGCAGCAGAAGTACGACAATCGCTTCCGGACGGAAGCTGAAGAGACGGATGAGCCGGAAGAAGCAGAAGACCTGCAGCAGGACAAGGGCGAAGAGCGGCTGCCGGAGGTGACCAAGGCGGATGAGGCGGCAGCCATTGCCCTGGGAGTGACCAGAGAATTTCACGCCGTGACGGAGGAGGACCTGATGAATCTTCAGGTCCACACCAATGTTGGCGAATACAATACCATCGACCTGCAGAAGGCCATTGCGGAAGGTGTGCAGGAGGTGCTGGAAAGCGGGGATGAGGCGGCAAAGGAAGCCGTGACCCGCTCCATTTTGGCGCCCATGTATGACACCCGCGTGCTGGAAGGAACCGGTGACGGAGAGGAAAGTGCCGGGGTGGAGGGAAATCCCGAGAATCCAAAGGTAGAAGTCTTTTTCGGTGAAACCGGAGAACTTCCCGCTGAGGAAGAGGCCGGGGCAAAAGAGGCCGAAACGAAGGAGCCTGCGGGCACAGGGGACCGAGAAACCTCCGCCGCGGAAGAACAGAAGGAAGAGGCATCCAAGGAGGCAGAGGAAGCTTCCAGGGAGGCTCTCCAGAATACCCAGAAGGTGGGGGATGTCCGGGAGATCACCGGACGGATCATTTACCCTGCCGACATGTGGGTGGATCCCGTGCCTGCACCGGATAAGGGCATGACCACGGTGTTCCCCTCCAAACTTCAGGAGGAGGCTCTGACGGCTAAGCCCCCTGAAGAGATCGCCGATTCCCTGACCCAGGAAGCGGACGGCCAGATCAGTCTGGTTATGCCCGAGGATCAGAAGATCACCAAGCAGATCACCGGCCAGCTCAGCATTGCGGACGTGATGCTGGAGTGGGAACGGATGAAGAAGGAGAACGAGGAGCGGAACCGGGAGCAACGTTATCAGGAAGTAAAGGCGCAGACCGGCAAGATGTTCAATGAGTTCGAAGCGGCTGTCATGGATTCCGTTCTGGAGAAGCTGGAGCGGGAGGCAGACGAAGAGCAGCTGGCCCGCCAGGCAGACGGCATCTCCCCCGAGGATGAGGTGGAGGAGATCGAAGAGATCCTGGAAACCGGAGAAGAGATTCCGGAGGAAACGACAGAGGAAACCTTTGAGGTAGAGGACGAAGAAGAGACAGAAGCAGAAGCAGTCGATGCTCCTGCCGTGACGGAAGGCGCCATTCTGGAGGAAGCTCTGGAGAAGGAGCTGGAAGAGGCTCTGAACGAGACCGAAGAAGAGGAAGCCCCGGAAGAGGAAGCCCCGGAAGAGGAAGTTCGGGAAGAAGCTGCGGCAGAGGGCCCGGAAGAGAGTTTCGAAGAGAGTTTGGAAGAGACGGAAACCCCTGAGGAGACAGCTCCGGAGGCTGAGACGGCTGAGGAGAGGGAAAGCGGGGAAGAAGCCGCAGAGCAAAAGACGGAAGAAGTTCCGGAGGATGCTGCCAACGAGGCGGCGGAAGCCGAGGCTGAGCGAAAGTCCGCAGCGGCAGGTATCCGTCCTCTGACCAAAGAGGAGAAGGAACTCTTTGGACCTTACATTCAGAGCAGGGCAGCCAGGGAAGAACTGGCCAGACTCCTGGATACCATCAGCATGGCATCCTACACAGGAAATGTGATCCTGTCCGGCGACGACGGAACGGATCTGGTGGGCCTGGCAACTCAGATCATGAAGGAAGTCAAGCAGACCGACAGCAATTTCTCCGGCAAGGTGGCAAAGATCACCGGAAAAGGTCTGAACGAGAAGAAGGTTGAAGAAGTGTTGAGCCAGCTTCTCAACGGCGGTCTGATCATCGAGTCCGCAGGGGAGATGAACAAGGATACGGTCAGATCCATGACCAATTATCTGGAGGCGGAAAATCGCGGGATCGTGGTGGTCATGGCGGATGTACGCCGGAATATGGAACGATTCTGCAAAAAGAATCCGGAGCTGGCGGAAATGTTCAATGCCCGCATGCATGTGAAGGCCCTCAGCAACGAGAAGCTGGTGGCTTTCGCAAGACAGTATGCCCTGGAACTGGAATATTCCATCGATGAGCTGGGCATTCTTGCCCTGCATACCCGTATCGAGGAGCGTCAGACCAACGGCCACGCTGTGACTGTGGTGGAGGCCAAGGAGATCGTGGACAGAGCCATCCGTCACTCCCGCAGAAAAACACCTGCTCACTTCTTTGACGTACTTACCGGGAAGCGGTATGATGGAGAGGACAGGATCATCCTGGAGGAGAAAGATTTTCAGTAGACTGATGGATGAATAGGGGGATCAGACATGGCGAGAACTGCAAAATCGAAGCCGGAAAAGACCGGCGCTGCGACTGTCCGCAAGCAGGCGGGGCAGTCCAGAGAGACGGTCTTTATCTCGGAGCAGGACCTTTACCTGTTCGGAGAGGGTACGCATTACGATATCTATAGGAAACTGGGAGCTCATCTCTCCGTGGAAAACGGCCAGGAGGGAACTTTCTTTGCAGTCTGGGCGCCCAATGCGGCAGATGTGCAGGTGGTAGGCGACTTCAACGGCTGGGCGGAAGGCGCTCACCCCATGAAAGAACTTGGTGATGTGGGAATCTGGGCCCTTTTTGTCCCCGGTGTGGGCGAGGGGTGCATGTACAAGTTCCTGGTCATTGCCCGGGACGGCAGATGGCTTTACAAGGCCGACCCTTATGCAAACTACGCAGAGTTTCGCCCCGGCACGGCATCCATCGTCACGGATCTGTCCGGATTCGACTGGCAGGATGAGAAGTGGCTGGAAGCCCGGGATCAGAAGGACTGGAACCGGGAGCCTATGGCCATTTACGAGTGCCACATCGGTTCCTTTATGAAACACCCCAACGGCACGGAGGACGGATTCTACAACTATCGCGAGTTCGCCACCCGTATCGTGCAATATCTGAAAGAAATGAAGTACACCCATGTGGAACTCATGGGTATCGCGGAGCATCCCTTTGACGGATCCTGGGGCTATCAGGTCACCGGCTACTATGCTCCTACTTCCCGGTACGGCAAGCCAAAGGACTTCATGTACCTGATCAATGAACTGCACAAAAATGGCATTGGTGTCATTTTGGACTGGGTGCCGGCCCACTTTGCAACGGATGCACACGGCCTTGGCCAGTTTGACGGGACCTGCATCTACGAGCATCCGGACCCGAGACTGGGAGAGCATCCGGACTGGGGTACCAAGATTTTCAACTACGGCAAACCGGAAGTGAAGAACTTCCTCATTGCCAACACTCTGTTCTGGCTGCGGGAGTTCCATGTGGACGGTATCCGCGTGGACGCTGTGGCTTCCATGCTCTATCTGGATTACGGCAAGAAGGACGGTCAGTGGGTCCCCAACAAGGATGGCGGCAACAAGAACTACGAGGCCATCGAGTTCTTCCATCATCTGAATTCCGTGGTGCGGGGCACCTATCCCGGATTTCTCACCAT
>JAILLZ010000218.1 GCA_024692885.1 Lachnospiraceae bacterium
TTGAGATAATCGTCAACAGCTGCATATTTCATTTCTTTTGAATAGTGCTTGTAGTGTTTCTGGGTAAGAAGGCCCGATGGACCTTCATTCTTATAAATGCGGACCCATCTGTCGAAAGGTCCCCATTCAGCCACACCCGCCTGACGGGCAGCCTCTGCTTTTCCTATTTCATTTGCTAAATATCGCTCCACCAGTTTCACCTTTAGAGCAGGATCAATCTTACTTTTTTTGGACATAGAAATACCCCCAAGTAGGTTTTTATATTTCATTGTCCTACTTGGGGGTAGCATATCATTTAGAGACTGCCTGTTTTTTTATAATCTCACATTTATCCAGGACAAGATATCTTTGAATACCACGTCCCTGTCCGGCTCATGCAGTATCTCATGCCTGTCGTCCTTGTAAAGCTTCCAGGTGATGTCTTTCATGCCGGCATCTTCATACATGTCATATACTTCTTTGACTCCGACGCCCAAATTTCCAACCGGGTCTTTTTCTCCGGATATGATAAATAATGGTACATCCTTGTTGGTTTTTGCTATATTCTCTTTCTGGTTATCATATAAAACCACATCCATAAGAGCATAATAACCGTTCAATGTGAATGTAAAGGTACATCTCTCATCCGCAAAATAGTTCTTGATATCTTCAACATTGTGGCTGAGCCAGGAATTTACTATATCGCTTCCGTCCATGTTGTAGCCCTTGTATGCAGGACCTGCGGAGAGTCTCTTTATAAGCTTTCCTCTGTGGTGCCAGCCAAGCATTTTCGCAAGAGCTTTACAAATTCCCATACCGAGCTTCATTGCTGAGTCTTCTTCTTTTCCGGTTCCCACAAGGATTGCTCCCGCAAGCCCGTCGGAGTGCATGCATAAATATGCTCTGAGGACGTAGGAGCCCATGCTGTGTCCCAACATGAAATACGGAAGATTATCGCTTTTGTATTTCTCCTCAATTATTCCTCTTAAGGTATGCATATCCTGCACCAAAAGAAACATGGGATGTTCTTCTATCTCGCTGAAGTATCCCCACTCTCTCTTCGAAACAACGGATGCTCCATGTCCCAAATGATCGTTTCCAACGACGATAAAACCCTGTTCCGCCATATAAGTGGCGAACTCGTCATAACGACCGATATGCTCGGTCATACCATGTGCCATCTGGAGGATTCCCCTCTTTGTCTCCACTTCGTCATCCTGCCACACATAGTAAACAATTTTTGTTCTTTTATCTGACGATAAAAAATTACCTTTTTCTCTCGAAACCATTATAGTTAACTCTCCTGAATTTTAAGTCCGTCTTCTGTCTCCTGCATCTTCACGAAACATTCTCCCAATGATTCCATGTCCCCCAATACAGTGTCCACATTGTATTTAAGGTCATCTATAGACTCATTTATCTCACGAAGCGCATTTGTCTTTCCGCTGTCCCTGTCCGAATCAAAGTATTTGTCACTCTCAGGCTGTTTGAAATCAGTCTTTAGGGCAGACAAATCATTTTTGATTCCCATGAGAATATCTTCCGTGGAAGAAATGAACAATTCCATCTGTTCAATCTTTTTCATAGCCGAAGTAAGCTCCTGCGCTACATCTGCCAGCTTGTTTTCGTATGATTCACCGGTGGATCTGATCTGCTCCGCTGCCGTCAAAAAGCCCCTTCCCTCTGCTCCGAGTTTTCCGGCTTCTATTCCCGCATTCAGGGCGATTACAGCCATCTGGTGTGATTCATTCTTCAAAGAATCAAGTTTTGAAGAAACCGTTCTCATGGATGAGGCAAGGTTTTCTTTTGCCTTTTTCAAATCAGACTTCGGTCCCTCAATAGTCTCAAAATTCTTTTCTACCTGCTCTATACCCTCAGAAGCCTTTTCAAAAGCAGCGTTTACATCCTCGGAGTACTCTTTAAGAGCGTCGTTATCCTTGTCCAGCTCTGACAGATTTGAAACAGCGGTTTTGATTTTTTCTCCTATGTCGCTGTTTGTCTTTGTAGTATCAACGATGGAATTTAAAATGCCATCCATCTTTTCTCTGTTTTCTTTGAGCTCAGCTATCTTGCCATCTACATGCTGCGCTGAATCAGCTATACGTTTCTCGCATGCAGAAACTTTTCTCTCCAGCTCCTCTATCTTTTTCTTTTTGTCTCCAAACATATCCTCTCTCCTCGTGATAATGTTTTAGTTACTTTTACAATATATCATCCACTGTGATCTGAAATGCGTCCGGCCCTCTGAAATCATCGTGTTTCGGATAATAAATGATAGACCGCACATTGTTTTCATTAATCTTTTCAAGCATTCCCTCAGCATCTCCGAAGTACACTCCGTTGTATAAGAAACCGTTTTTATCTTTAAGCTTAAAGCCCAATACTCTGCCCGAGTTACCTCTGAGTGAAGGGTAAAGAATCTCAATATCTTTATCAGCAAAAACCGGCTTTGAGTTGCCCTTTCCAAACGGTTCCAAAAGATCCATCTCATCAATCAACTCGCTTGAAACATATGACA
>JAILLZ010000109.1 GCA_024692885.1 Lachnospiraceae bacterium
CGCAATCGCAATCAGTAAAACAGATGCAACAGCACCGGCACGTGTTCTTTCAAAATTTGCAAAGGACGCTAAGGCGCTCGAGATCAAAGCAGGTGTTGTAGAGGGAACATTCTACGACGCAAACGGTATGAAGGCAGTTGCTTCTATACCATCAAGAGACGAATTACTTTCAAAATTCCTTGGAAGTATCCAGTCACCTATTACAAACTTCGCTCGTGTTCTTAATCAGATCGCAGAGCAGGGTGGTGCTTCAAACGAGGCTCCAGCAGCAGAGGCTCCTGTAGAGGAAGTTCCAGCAGCTGAGGCAGAGGCTCCAGCAGTAGAAGAGACACCGGCAGAGTAATCTGATCGGATCTAAACATTAATTTGAAAATTTTTTACGGAGGTAAAATAAAATGGCTAAGTTAACAACAGAAGAGTTTATCGCAGCAATCAAAGAGTTAAGCGTATTAGAGTTAAATGACCTTGTAAAGGCATGTGAGGAAGAGTTCGGAGTATCAGCAGCAGCTGGTGTTGTAGTTGCAGCAGAAGGCGGAGCTGAGGCAGCAGGCGAAGAGAAGACTGAGTTCGACGTAGAGCTTACAGAAGTTGGTCCTAACAAAGTTAAGGTTATCAAGGTTGTACGTGAAGCTACAGGTCTTGGACTTAAGGAAGCAAAGGATCTCGTTGATGGAGCTCCTAAGATCCTTAAAGAAGCAGCTGACAAGGCTACAGCTGAGGATATCAAGGCTAAGCTTGAAGCTGAGGGAGCAAAGGTTACTCTTAAGTAATTTAGGCGAACCAAATATTGATTACAAACCACGCACCTTTGTGCGTGGTTTTTTTTATGCAGATAAATAGTAAGAGACAAGGGTTTTGAAAAAAATAATGAATTAAGGTTGACACCACTTATTATCTGTATTATTATATTACTGTATTAAGCAACTAATACAGTAATGCAAGTATAGTATGAAGGAGGTGTCATTTTTGGAGTGGGAATTTAAAAAAGGCGTACCTATATACATGCAGATCATAGAAAAAATGGAAATGGATCTGTTAAGCGGCAAGTACAAGCCCGGCGATAAGCTTCCATCAGTAAGAGACATGGCTATGGAGGCGGGAGTAAATCCAAACACCATGCAGAAGGCTTTTTCCGAGATGGAACGAAGCGGACTTATATATACAGAGAGAACAGCCGGAAGATTTGTTACTACTGATCACGGGAGGATAAGTGCTTTGAAAAGTGAACTAAGTGTAAAATACCTGGACGAATTATTTGAGACATTACACTCGCTTGGTTTTACCGACAGCGAGATACTTAGTGCAGTAAAAGAAAAATGCGAGGGGGAGGAATAGAAATGGCTTTGTTGGAACTTAGACAGGTTTCGAAGAGATATGGAAATAAAAGTGCATTGGATTGTGTTGACTTACAACTTGAAGAAGGAAGAATAGTAGGACTTCTGGGACCAAACGGAAGTGGAAAGACTACACTTATAAAGTTGGCAAACGGGCTGCTCAGAACTTCGAATGGAGCAATCCTTATAGATGGAAAGGAACCATCGCCGGAGACGAAAAGCATAGTATCATATCTGCCGGACAAAGATTCTCTTCCTGACTGGATGAAAGTTGATGATATCATAAATTATTATGTGGATTTCTTTGCTGACTTTGACGTGGATCGTGCAAAAGAGATGCTTGGAAGCTTGAATATAGATTCAAAGATGAAGCTTGGAAAGATGTCAAAGGGTACAAGAGAAAAGGTAAGACTCATACTTGCGATGGCCCGCAAGTCCAAGATTTATTTCCTGGATGAGCCTATCGCGGGAGTTGATCCGGCTGCAAGAGACTATATATTAAAAACAATCATTTCGAATTATGAGCCAAATGCTCTTGTAATAATATCCACACACCTCATCGCAGATGTGGAAAACGTACTTGATGAGGCAGTGTTCTTAAGAGAAGGTCATGTTGTGCTTCATCAGAATGTACAGGAATTGATCGAGGAAAAGGGAAAGAGCCTTGACGGTTATTTCAGGGAGGTGTTCGCATGTTAGGAAAACTTATAAAATATGACTTAAAATCGATGTTCAGAAGCCTCTTGCCGGTGTGTGGAGCTTTCATAGTAGTAGGATTCTTGGCAGGAATATCATTTCCAAATACCATTGACAGTGACACAACTTCGGGAGTTGTACTACTTTGGGGAACGATTTTATTTGCACTCATCGCACTCACAGTTGCTGTTAGTATAATATCCTTGATAATCGTGATAACGAGATTTTATAAGAATCTGCTCGGAAACGAGGGATATTTATCTTTTACACTTCCGGTTACTACGGGAACACATCTTGCAGCAAAATGCATCTCAGGTTATATAGCATTTGCACTGGCTGTTATATCAGGCATTATATCCTACGGACTATTTGCAGTTTTTGCTTGTGCAAGGACAGGCGACCTTGATGAGATTGGAGAATTCTTCAATGGAATATTTACTGCAATTGCAGAATTTGCAAGCGCACAAATGCACTATGCAGTCGTGTTTGTACTTATGGCAATCGTGAGCACAATAATGGCGCTCATAAAAATATATTTTTCGATTATGATAGGCCATCAGGCGTCAGATCATAAGATACTTATGAGTTTTGTGGCATATATAGTTATAACCATAATTGAGTCCGTAATATCAAATATAATTGGAATGGTTTTCATTGGAGTCGGTGTGTTTGCGAGTCTTTTTGGTGAGATGACATTCGCTTTTGCGGTGACTACACTGATATTGAACACGGTTTTGACAATCGGATATATTTTCGGAACATATTATCTCTTAAACAACAGACTTAATCTTGAGTAAAGATTGAAAATACTAAAGTGGCGTTGCATTCGTAAGATGTAATGCCACTTCTTTTTTTGAGTGTTATATGTGATAATGACATTTATGAAGAAGAAAATGAGAAACAGGGGATTTTGGCGTTTCTTCTGGATACAGTTTATCTTTCTTGTAGCGGTTGTCGGCGCTGTGGCCTACTACTATGTGGGCGGATATGCCGAGGAAGTGACAAAGCTAAAGACAGAAGCCGGAAAACTGGTGAGAAGCTCAAGCGAAGATACATTCAGAAGTGCGGAGACCTCTGTTGTATATGACAAATACAATCAAGTTCTCACGACACTTAGCGGAGAAAAGAATTCATACTATCTGGCGTACGAAGATATACCGGAAAACTTTGTCTACGGCATGATATGCACCGAGGACAGGAAGTTTTTTAAACATAACGGTATTGATGTCAGAGCCATAATAAGGGCAGCATACGCAGCACTTCGAAACGGTGAGGTTACAGAGGGAGCCAGCACCATAACCATGCAGCTCTCAAGAAATATTTTCTTGAGCCAGGAGAAAACCTGGCAGAGGAAAGCGGAAGAGATATTCATATCCGTTGAGCTGGAAAAGAAATACACGAAGAATCAGATAATGGAGTTTTATCTGAACAACATATATTTCGGAAACGGATATTACGGTATACAGGCAGCTTCCATGGGGTATTTCGGGAAAACCGTTGACAGTCTTGATTTGTCGGAGGTTCTCTTTCTTTGTGCCATCCCCAACAATCCCACCTATTATGATCCATATACAAATGAAGCAAATACTCTGGCCAGAAGGAACAGGATGCTAAAAAATATGTATGACCAGGGTGTTATAACAAAGGGAGCGTATGAACTGTCCTGCCAGGAAGGGGTAAGCCTTGTACATAGTAAGAAAGATAAAAAGAACTATGTTGAAACCTACATATTCTACTGTGCAACGCGAGCTTTGATGGAGGCGGATGGCTTTGTTTTCAAAAACAGTTTTGACAGCGAAGACGAGGAAAATGCCTACGATGAAAGCTATAGGGAAAAGTATAACGAGTGCAATGAAAGACTTTTCAAGGATGGACTGAGAATATACACGTCCATGGACATGACGCTTCAAAACAAGCTCCAAGGCGCAGTTGACACGAGGCTTGCTTCGTTTACAGTGACAGCAGATAACGGTGTATACGAACTTCAGGGCGCAGCTGTATGTATAGATAATAACAACGGAAAAGTGTGCGCAATCGTCGGAGGAAGAAGTCAGGATACAGATGAATACACCTTAAACAGAGGATATCAAAGCTTCAGACAGCCGGGAAGCACGATAAAACCACTTATCGTGTATACTCCGGAGTTTGAGCGAGGTTACACGCCGGAATCCATAGTGATTGATGAGAAGGAAGAGGACGGCCCGGAAAACGCCAACAAGTCTTATTCCGGAGAAATAACACTTAGAGAAGCGGTGGCATATTCTAAAAACACCGTGGCATATACATTGTTTAAAGACATTACACCTAAAGTTGGTCTTAATTATCTATACGAGATGGAGTTCACAAAGATATCGAAAGATGATATCAGACCTATCACAGCTTTGGGAGGAATGACAAGGGGAGCATCCCCTGTGGAGATGGCCTCGGCATATTGCGCATTGGAGAACGACGGAGTATTCAGATCTCCTACATGCATTGTAAAAATAGAAGACGCCAAAGGAAATACCATAGTTTCCGAAGCGGACCTTTCAAAAGAAAAGCAGGTATATAAGATAAAAGCCGCCAGAATGATGTCGGAGACACTGAAAGACGTTATGGAATACGGAACCGGAAAAGATGTCAATCTTGAAGGAATAACCTGCGCGGGAAAGACGGGAACCACAAATGACAACAAGGACGGTTGGTTTGTTGGTTACACCGGATACTATACCACCGCGGTTTGGGTGGGATACGACATGCCAAGAGAACTGG
>JAILLZ010000059.1 GCA_024692885.1 Lachnospiraceae bacterium
GATCTTCTCAATCTGCTCAGGTGTCTTTATAAGCTCGTGTCCCGGGACTATGTGTCCGAAATCTCTAGCCATCTTGATTTTATCATCGAAGGCTTCATGACACTGCTTATACTTTTTTCCGCTTCCGCACCAACACGGATCGTTTCTTCCGATTCTGTCTTTATTTGCCATTTCTTTATCCTTTATTATTATTGTTTAAGTGTTATCCAACCGAATGTAAGGTCATCCCAAACATCGTCATTTATAACATAATTATGCTCTTCCAGCAATTTTTTGTATGCCCTGGCGTCGTATTCATAATTGGACGAGGATTTATCATTCTCCTCCGCATAGATATCAACCATCTTTTGGGCAAGCGCCTCGTTTTCCACGCTGTTCAAAAGCTCATCAAAACTGATGCCTATAAGCGCCTGTCTCTCCTCGCCAAGGTCATCCCAAAAATACACGGCATCATTCTCGGCGTAGCCTATCTCTTTTTCGTCGAGAGTAACGTTTCTTTCCTTTGCCATCTCAAGGAAGATAAAATCATGGATTGCTCGACTCATGGTGTTTTCCTTAGCGGCAAGCCTGATAAACTTTCCATTGGTATGAACATTCCAAAACTCATTTGAATTCTCAGGATTGTACAAAAGAGCTTCATTCTCGACTTTTGTTTCCATTTTTGCAATATAATAAGCCAAGTCACGAAGAGTATACTCTTTTTCATCCACTGTGACTACCGTCATATCTAATGAATCAAGGTATTCAATTTTCGTATTTTTTCTGACTTTTATATAAACCACGTTCGCTGTTATAAGCACGAGGCAAACCAATGTCAGAATAAAACGCTTGTTTATACTCATATTTTTTAGATTACACGTCTTACGGCCACTATGGTTCTGTATGTTGCAGAACTTGTGGTTATTCCCGTTGCTGCGCTCTGCGCATGTACTATCTGTCCGTTACCCATGTATATAGCTACATGTCCAGAATAACAAATTATATCTCCGGCTACCGCATCCGAGTAGCTAACGCCCGTTCCACATCCTCTCATTGCCGCCGAGCTGTGTGGAAGTGATACACCGAAATGCGCGTATACACTCATTACAAATCCGGAACAATCCGCTCCGTCCGTCAAACTAGTTCCGCCCCAAACATAAGGGTTTCCTATAAACTGGCAGGCGTAGGATACAACTGAGCTTCCCGTTCCGCTGACAGCAGCGCTCGAACTCGATGAAGAGCTGGAAGATGATTCACTCGAACTGCTTGAGCTGCTACTTGAACTGCTACTTGATGATGTACTGTCTGATGAAGTTTTCTTTGCAGCTTCCTCGGCTGCTTTCTTAGCTGCTTCTTCGGCCGCTTTTTTCTTTGCTGCCTCCTCAGCTTTTTTCTGTTCTTCCTGGATTATCTTGTTCTGTGCTTCGATGGTTGCCTGATATTTGGCAGCTTTTTCTTTTGCTGATGCCAACAGGCTATCCTTACTCTGAAGCTCGGACTCTTTCGAGGCAAGCATGGAATTCAGCTCTTCTTCCTGAGCCTCATACTCGCTTTGCATCGCTTCCATCTCAGCTTTTTCAGTCTCAACTGTGCTCTTTAATGTCGCTACTTCCTCAACTGTATTCTGATATTCTGTGAGAAGATTTCTGTCGTATGCATACACATCGTTGACATATTCAACACGGTTGAGCATATCCGCCATACTTGTGGATCCCAGAATTGCATCATAAATGGCGGAGTTTCCGTTCTCGTACATGTACTTGATGCGGAGTTTCATATTCTCGTACTGCTCGGCCTGTTTTTCCTCTGCTGCGGCAAGGTCTGCCGTAACCTGCTCAAGCTCCGCAGTTTTATCAGTAATCTCCTGCGAAAGGATGTTCATGTCCGCAATAAGAATAGCAAGTTCATCATCCAGTGCATCGATTTCTGCCTGAAGAGCTGCCTCCTGTGCTTTCAAAGCGCTTATCTCTGACTGCGTCTCGCTCAAATCCTCCTCGGCTTCCGCTTTTGCGTCCTTTGCGTCGGTAAGCTTTGATGCCCAAGCTATCTCCGTGCCAGAAAGAAGCACAGAAAGACACAGAACTCCCGCAAGAATCCTTACTTTTTTTCCAATCTTTTTCTTTATAAAAATATTTTTCATTCTTTTTCCTGTTAAATCAAACCTAAATACATGATGATGTGGTTTTTTGTCATTTTCATGGCGAAGTACCACATACTGTAGATATTATAGCACATAAATTGGCTATGTGAACCGCAAACAGAGGCTTGATGCATGATATTAATGTGTTTGTGTTTGGTGATAGAAAAATATATTACATATAAGACACGCTCTCGCTCTGTCTCATGCGTAGCGGTACTAGGCATGCAAAGGACGCACACCAAGTACCGACGCATTCCAAAGGTCTTATTATGTAATATATTTTTCCTATCTCAAAACAAGTTCA
>JAILLZ010000070.1 GCA_024692885.1 Lachnospiraceae bacterium
AATCTTCGCTGTTGCCGAGGCTATAAGAAGAGGAGTGAGACCTGAGCATATCCACAAGCTCACGGGAATTGACATCTGGTTCATAGATAAGATTGCAATCCTGGTTGAGATGGAAAAACGTCTCGCCATGGAAAAGTTCACAGTTGACCTTCTCAGAGAGGCAAAGAGACTTGAGTTCCCTGACTGCGTTATTGCAAGGATCACGGGAATTGATGAGGACGAGATAAAGAGCTTGAGATACGACAACGGAATCACCGCTGCTTTCAAGATGGTAGATACCTGTGCGGCTGAGTTTGAGGCCACAACACCTTATTATTACGGAATCTATGACGGAATCAACGAGGCAGCCGAGACAAAGCCTGAGAAGAAGGTTTTGGTTCTTGGATCAGGTCCTATCCGTATCGGTCAGGGTATCGAGTTCGACTATTGCTCGGTTCACAGCACCTGGGCATTTGCAAAAGAGGGCTATGAAACAGTAATCGTAAACAACAACCCGGAGACTGTTTCAACAGACTTTGATATAGCTGACAAGCTTTACTTTGAACCGCTCACACCTGAGGATGTGGAAAACATCGTAAATATCGAGAAGCCGGACGGAGCTGTAGTTCAGTTCGGTGGACAGACAGCAATTAAGCTCACAGAGCACCTCATGAATATGGGAGTGCCTATCCTTGGAACAAAGGCTGAAGACGTAGATGCGGCTGAGGACAGAGAGCTCTTCGACAAGATCCTTGAGGAGACAAAGATCCCTCGTGCAGCAGGCGGAACAGTATTCACAGCCGAGGAGGCAAAGGAAGTTGCTCACAGACTGGGATATCCGGTTTTGGTAAGACCTTCCTATGTACTCGGCGGTCAGGGAATGCGTATCGCATACAGCGATGAGGAGATAGAGGAATTCATCGATATCATCAACAGAATCGCTCAGGATCATCCTATCCTTGTAGATAAGTATCTTCAGGGAAAAGAGATTGAGGTAGATGCTGTATGTGACGGTACAGACATTCTTATCCCTGGAATAATGGAGCATATAGAGCGTACCGGAGTTCACTCGGGAGACTCAATTTCGGTTTACCCGGCTCCGACAATCGGCGATGATATAAAGGCAAAGCTTGTTGATTACACAGGGCGTCTTGCAAGAGCGCTTCACGTAATCGGTATGATAAACATCCAGTTTATCGTAATGGACGACGAGGTTTACGTCATCGAAGTTAACCCTCGTTCATCAAGAACGGTTCCTTATATAAGTAAAGTTACGGGAATTCCTATTGTAGACCTTGCAACAAAGGTGATAATAGGTAATACTTTAAAGGGAATGGGATATCCGACAGGTCTTGCACCTGAGGCAGATTATATAGCTATTAAGATGCCGGTGTTCTCATTCGAAAAATTAAGAGGTGCCGAGATTTCCCTCGGACCTGAGATGAAGTCCACAGGAGAGTGCCTTGGAATTGCAAAGAACTTTGACGAGGCTCTTTACAAAGCTTTCCTCGGAGCAGGAGTTTCACTTCCGAAGCACAAGCAGATGATTATGACCGTGAAGGATGCTGACAAGCCTGAGGCTGTTGGCGTTGCAAAGCGTTTCAAAGATCTCGGATACAAGATTTATGCTACGAGAAGCACCGCAAAGTACTTAAATGATCACGGAGTTGAGGCTTTGCAGGTAAACAAGATTTCACAGGAATCTCCGAATGTCATGGACCTCATTTTGGGACATAAGATTGACCTTGTAATAGATACCCCTACACAGGGTAACGGTGACAAGTCAAGAGACGGATTCCTTATAAGAAGAAATGCCATCGAGACAGGTGTTTACTGTATCACTGCGATGGATACGGCAAATGCGCTGGCACATTCGCTTGAGACCGCCCAGAAAAAGCTTGAGCCTATAGATATTGCAACGGTTAAAAATATTTAATCAGAATATCGGAGGACAATATGACAACAGAAAATGAAAAGATTACGTACAATCCTTATAAAGCTGTGCGGGCTTTGGTGTGTTTTTTCATTTTCCTCACAGTCATATTGTCCTTTTTGATTTACTGCAGATACGCTAAAACGAAAAAGGTGGATATATCGGAAATACCGTTGGCTTCCGATGAATATGTTTCTTCCATAGAAAAGATTTCCATCGAAAGCGACGGTACGTTGAGAATTACGGGATATGCCTTCAAGGAAAATGAGTCCATTGAGAGCGTAAATGTCTCAGTCGTTGTGGAAGACCTTTCATCTGGCAGCACATATTCACTTACCACAGGAATTGTGGAGAGAACCGATATCACAAAGATTATAGATGATGGTTCGGATTACAATTACAGCGGATTCCAGGCAGTAACAAAAAAACAGTCGCTCTCCGGAAAATATCATGTTTACATTATTTACAAAAATAATGGAGACAATGTCCTTATAGATACGTCGACAGAATTTGACACGGCGGAGATATAACTTGTGCGAGGTAATATCGTCGTCAGGATTTGAAATAATAATAACGCATGATTCAGTAGCAACTATTGAATATGGGGAGAGATTGAATGGATCGAATAAAACAGTTTTATAAGAATAATAAACCCTTAATCATATACATGCTCGTGGTTTTCTTCATGCACATTCTTATGCATGAAAACGAGATACTCGATGCGAAGCGATACTTTGCCACGGTTTTGGATCAATATGATATGAGAACATTTTTGTCCCTCAGATATCATACCTGGTCATCAAGAATCGTTATAGAAGCATGTCTCGCTATGTTTTCCCGAAACCTTTTGATTTGGGGGATTCTCGACTTTTTAGTCTTTGTACTCCTTTATTTGTCATTAAAAAAACTACTTGCATTAAAAGCTGACGAGCCTGTTGCATGGATTCTCGTGGGCTGTATTTTCATGTACTACATGGGAGATATGTCAAGCGCCGGTTGGGTAGCTACTCTCATGAATTACATGTGGCCACTGTCTTTTGGCTTGTTTGCAGCGATACCGCTCATGAACGGTATCCGTAAGGAAAAAACGCATCCGGTGATTTGGGTGTTGTCATTTCCTGCGCTTATTTATGCAGCAAATATGGAGCAGATGGCAGCGCTACTCTTTGCGTTTTACAGCATAGCGCTTATTTATATTATTTCCCTGTTTGTCAGAAAAACACGGGGCTGGGAAAAAACAAATAGAACTATGTTTTTCCTTGGAATAGTGCAGTGGGTTTTAACACTTGCAGAGCTTCTTTTTATTCTCACCTGTCCGGGAAATGCCGTGAGAGCTGAGGAAGAAATCTTAAAGAGCGAAGGAAATCTTGGATTTGGAATGAACACAATGCTCGATAAATTTCTTTCGGGGCTTGACCATTGCATGACAACATTCCTTAATTCAAACCTTCTCCTTCTTGAATTTGCTTTGGTGGTTAGCATTCTTTTATTCATCAGATACAAGAGAACTACGGAGACGTTTTGCGGCATTATCCTTATCGCGTTTTCATTGATAGTTCCGCTTTCAAACAGTCTAGAATCAGTAGGGAAACTCATGACGGATTCATCCATGCGCCCGGGAATACATAATTTTACAAGAATTTCGGGATATGCTGTTCCTGCGATTTGGATGCTGTTTATGATGGTGATGGGAATATGCCTCGTGATGTTATGTACGTCACGCATCGAAGCAATTTTCCTTTTGCTTCTCCTTGCAGGAGGATTTGTGAGCAAAATCATAATCGGTTTCTCGCCATCCCTCATAAGCTCAGCCAGCAGAACTCAAATTTATCTGCAGTTTGCAGTCGTATTCTTGATTGTATATCTGATTAAGAAATATGAGGCAGAATTAACGGAAAAGCCTGCCTTGAAGAATGCGTTATATATATTCACTGCGTTGATATCGGTCATAGGCGTGATGAATTCTATGGTTAGAATAATCAACTTTGTCTGATATAATAGATTTGTGGATTGAAAAAACTATATTAGTGTTTATTAAAGCTGGTAATTTGCATGTAATCAATTGAAAATTCTCTTGTGAAGGACTTTAGATTTTCTTAGCATTTTCTTTAAAATCCAGCAAATTCTCGTCCGGATGACGAGAATAGGGAGTGCAGCGCCAGGGATGGCGATTCACGACCGTTTGCGTGCGTTATAGATTACTCTATGAAAATGCTTAGAAAATCTTAAATCTGTAATCGAGAATTTCAATGATTATATGCAAATTACCCGCGGAAATAATCAGTTAGGAGTTCAAACCATTAAATGAATATAGTTAAGAAGGGATTATTATCTATGGGTGAAAAAACAGAGGTAAAACAAAATCATTATCTGCACATGGATGTGCTGAGAATCATAGCCTGTCTCATGGTCGTATTCAACCACACAAATGAGCGTGGCTTCATGAGACTAGCATCCGATGAACTCGGTTCAGCATCCTTTTTTCTGGATACATTCATGTCGACAGTATGCAAGGTGGGGGTTCCGCTTTTCTTCATGATGTCAGGTGCTCTTTTGCTCGGAAGAGAAGAGTCATTAAAAAAGACATTCAGCAGAATCATTCGAATCCTTGTAGACCTGATTGTATTCTCGCTTCTGTATTTCTGGATTGATACCAAACTTGTCGGACAGGAGTTTTCGCTTTCATCAACATTAAAGATGATGCTTTCAAGCAACTATTGGCATCTCTGGTATCTGTATGCTTATATCGTCTTCGTTATTTCACTTCCTGTTTTGAGAAAACTTGTGAAGGGATTGGATGAATCCGGAGCGAAGTACCTTTTTGTTTTGGCCTTTGTTTACATGGCTGTATATCCGATTTTGAAGGTGTTCTTGTCGGTCGGAATAAACAGTGACCTCGTTCTGGAGTGGCTGACTCAGGATGTCTTTATCTATCCGATTTTGGGATATGCCATTGAAAAAGTGATTTCAAAGGATTATTTTGACAAGGCCAGACTTATCAAGCTCTGGATTGCAAATATCGTATGCTTTGCAATAGGCATGGTTTGCGAGTATTTCTTCCTTATAAAGACCGCCGATGATACATCGGGATATTTTGATGAAAGATTCCTCATCGTATTTTGCGTTTTAAATGCAGTGGTGCTATACACAACAGTGAGATATATCATGGATCACATTTCTGTTGGAGAAACAGCGGTGAAAGTTCTTACCGAGATTGGAAAAGATACATTCGGAATCTATTTGCTTCATATCTGGTATCTCTGGAAGATACCGGCAATATTCGCGGTATGGACTAAAATTGAGCACACGGGAGTATTCGGATATCATTTCGGAATCTTAGTTTCCTGTGTTGGAACATTTATCCTAGCAGGCATTACAACAGGTGTATTTAGACGCATTCCTGTAATAAAAAAGCTGTTCTAGTAATAAAAATGCTCTTATTATGGTACTTTAGTCCTTGACAGAACAATCGAGCGTGATATCATAATACTAATATTTAGGTTTGGGATAATAATTAGGTTTAATCTATTCGGCGGGGAGGTTCCCTGCCGTTTTTTGCCTCATTAGCTATTCCCAAAAAGGTTTTTGCCAGGTTGATTGTCATGGAAAAGGGAGCATATTCTATGAAAAAGAACTTAATAAAAAGAATATTCAAAGTCGTGTTCTTTGCGGCTTTATTTGTATTTATTTCATCATATTCCATTCCTACTTACGCAAATACTTTCGAGGACGGAAACGAGTTGTCCGGTACCTATACCGATGAAGACAACAGTATTCCCGGCGGAAGTTATACTCTCACGGGAGACACTGTTTTTTCCGGTGATAGCGTTATGTGGACATTTGAAAAGACGACCACTATAGATTTGTGCGGCCACAAGCTGAAGCTGGAAGGTGTGACGCTTTCCGTGAAAGCCGGAGGCTTAAATATCTGTGACAGTGTAGGAAACGGAAGTATCACATCCTACGACTCGCAGCTTTTCCATGTAGAATACAGCAGAAGAAATGGTTTGTATATTGAAAATGCGGATTTGAATTATCTGGGCGAAGATGAGGATGTAATTCCTGTTTATACTGAAGCAGAAACAATTATGGACGGAGTTACTTTGCATACACAGAGTGACTATGGTGTTTATGCTGACTGCGAAATCTGGATATCAAATACATCCATCTGGGGTGCAGGGGTTGCAGAAGTAAATCTAGGTACGGAAGGCAATTTGGGCTATGAGAAAGATTATTCCACATTTCCCAAGAAAATCAGATTCAGTCTGAAGGATATGGATTTTTCCGAGGCCGCTACTAAGGTACTCATAAACACGAACGGTGGTGGAGAACTTAAGGCTACCGTTATGAAAAAAATAGAATTTAAAGAAGTTCCTTCTGAGTGCACGCTGATGTATCGCGGAGGGAATTACTGTGCCATTTTTGCGACTGAGGTAGAGATAAGCGGTAATTACGATTTGGTTGAGGGTGGCTATTCTGATTTTCCAAATGTTGAACTGGACGCTGATGGAAATTATCAGATGAGCCCTACTTATTATAAATTGACGGGCGACGTTAACCTGACTACACCTGCCAAAGATGGAAGCTGGGATCCTACCAGGGTGCTTCTTGGAAAAGGAAAAGAAGTATTCTTGGATCTGAACGGTCATACCATGACGGTAGATGGCATGGAGCTTCGCACAGACAATTCATATTTTACTCTTTTAGATTCGGCCGGCGGCGGAGTGCTTAACGGCGGATTCTATTTCTATGTTCAAAGCGGAAGCGTCTCGCTTGAATCAGGAACTATTAATTATGTGGCTAATCCAAGGGTAATGCCTTTGCGCAGCATTCCAATATTATTGTTTGGAACGCCTGATTTTAACGTTTCGGGAGCGGTGATTAACTGTTATGCGGATATAAGCTGTCTTATTGAAGCTATGTATGTAAACTTTAAAATGACTGCCGGTGAGATTAACTATTATCCGAATGAAACCGCATCTCACAAGACAGACATGATGGATATAGGAAGTTCGGCAAAAGGTTCTATAGATATCAGCGGCGGAACTATTCGTATGGTTGGCAAGGGCTGGCTTTGCATACTTCAGCTTTTGGATGGAAATATAAATATTTCCGGTGGAGAGTTCATTATTGAAAATCAAGAGGACGACCCGGAAACCTATATGTATAAATCAACCATTATCAGAGATTCCTTTAATGCAAATATCAATATTTCCGGTGGAAGCTTTACTACCAATTCAAATCAGTGTATTGAAGAATCATCTTATTACAGAGAAGGAGGCTCTTTTTACCATTTGTCAGGCTCGCCGGAGTTTAATTCTGCCGGTTGTGATATTTTGCTTAAAAAGGGTACTGTAGGTGCGCAAAAAAACACCAACGCCTTTGATATAAAGAGTAATTTCAATATTGGAAGAAAGCTAAAGGTATACTGTACAAACATTCCTACAGAAGAGAATGTCGTTGCCTTTGTTATGGATTGGACCAAGAACCGCGGAGACGAAGAACCTACGGATTTTATGGATATCTATCTCCCGGATAATCAGATGTGTACCCCTGTTGTAGTTGACGGCAATGTCATTGGCGGCGGAGTCTATGATGCGCCTGAACCTGAACCGGAATACATCGACGGCTTGCAGGTATATGAGCTTTCGGGCACATATGCTTTAAATGAATTGGAACTTCCAAATACGGAAAAGGTGCCTGAAAAGGATGATCAGTATTATTGGGGTGAGGGATATTATCGTCTGACCGGGGATGTTTATGTTTCTAATATATTGACGAAGGATAATATGGCAATTGTTCAACTGAAAGAGGATATTGTCATTGACTTGAATGGACATAAACTGAATTTAGATCCTATGCGTTTTTCGACGACAAAGGCCGGCTCGTTGAAAGTTGTAGATTCTGCTTCGGGGGGAACAATGAATGGCTCATTCTTGTTCTGGGGAAGTGGAAGCTATGAGTTTTTAGGCGGAACAATCAATATGACCGGTGAGGACAGGGACTATTACAGTGCATGGGCTTTCAATTTGTCCGGAGCTGATTTGACTGTGGATGGAGCAGTAGTCAATTGCTTACGAGATAGCGACTCAGTCATGATTCAGGCTGTGGGAAACACCGGAACGATTACCGTTAAATCCGGGGAATTGAATTATATTCCAGCATACGATGTACATACTTCTGAAGCAAATATGATGTTGGTATGGGGAACGAAGGTTGAAATATCCGGAGGAACAGTGCGTGCAGAAACAGATGCATCTACTGCGCTCATTAATACACTGGATAGTTGTAACATTTCCATTACCGGTGGAAAAATAATTTCAAAATGCAATGACAGTGATACAAAATACATTGCGGATTCAAGAGTAATTAAGCTGGATGGGTTAGGAACGAATGTAAAAGTTAGTATTACAGGCGGAGAGCTGGAGACTAACGGAGAAGCCTGCATCGCAGCTCCTTATAGTGAAAAAGTGGAACTGAGTCTTGGCGGAAATGTGAAGATGACCTCGGCCAAGTATGATGTTTACTATGCCGGAACTGTTGTGCCAATGACTGTTAAAGCAGACTTTAACCTTGGACATAAGATGACGGTTTATACCCAGAAAGAGATTCCTTCGGAAAGCAACACAGTTGTTTTCGCAAAAAACTGGACAAAACTTCAGGGAGACAAGAATCCGAAAGAAGTATTTAGCGTTTGTCTTCCGGATGATACCACTCGTGAGCCTTACGTTTTGGATGGGGCAGCAGTTTGCGGTGGAGTGCCTGAAGATGATGAGACACTCAATGATACGGGAAATCATACTTGGAGTGGAACTTATGAATTGACTTCTACACTTCCTTCAGGAATAAGCACTACAGAAGCGGCAACAGAAGTGGACAGAGGTACATATGCACTGACCGCTGACGTGGAACTTAAAAACAGTTCTGAAGACAAGCTGGATATCATTATCAAAAAAGATGTAGAAATTGATCTTGCCGGTCACAATCTGTCGGGAAATAATATCACCTTCCATGTAGATCAGACGACAGGTGTGCTTACAATCAAGGATTCAGTGGGTGGCGGAAGCGTAACCGGTGATATTACTATTTATTCATCAAATTCATCTGCGGTTCATCTTATCGGTGGCGTTTATGACCTGAAAGATCCTTCTGATGTTAGAACCAGGTTACAATTTTGCGGTGCTGAGTTCACGGCAAAAGATGTTAAGTTTATCACCTATGATAATAAGAATTTAAGAGCCGGAATATATATAACTGCAAGTAAGACAACAATGGAAAACTGCGAAGTCGAGTATACGGCAAATCTACAGTCTTACTTATATTTCGTTAGCTCAGTATGGGTAAAATCAAACGGTACATTTACAAACTGTAGATTTACGGCTTCAAATGCAGCCGGAGAAGCTACAGCAGTATATACGGAATCCGGAAAGAGTGAGTTTATCAACTGCGTATTCCAATCTGAATCAAAGAAGATAACTTCTACTTATGGCAAGAGAGCATGCGCTGTTTATGTAGGATCAAGTTCAACGACCACCTTGGATGGAGGACAATTAACATCAAACGGAACTTCATGCGTTTATAGCTATGGCCCTTTGGCACTTAAGAACGTACCTAAATTCTCCGGCACTGCAGACGCAGATATAGGATTTAATAACGGTACTTCAAATACAAACTATGTGACACTTAGTCAAAAGATTAATCCTGAGAAGAAGATAAAGGTAAATTTTGTAAACAAGGATTTTTCGAGATT
>JAILLZ010000085.1 GCA_024692885.1 Lachnospiraceae bacterium
CCTGTTGCGGTCTCGCTGAAGCTCTGGAAAATCTGGTTCATTCCGAAGTTCATAACAGAACCGATTGCCATCATGACCATCGATGGAACTCCAACAACAAGGATTTTACTTACAACCTCTCCGTCAAGCTTCATAAACTCAAGGCCGAGTTTTATGTCGTCATTTTTCTTTATATTAAAGATAATGGCCAAAGTAGCGGCAACGCACTGTCCTATTACCGTAGCCACGGCTGCACCTGCCACTCCCATCTTAGGAAGTCCGAAATATCCGAAAATGAATATTGGATCGAGAATAATATTTATGATTGCTCCCGTTCCCTGTGTAATCATGCTGTACAGGGTTCTTCCCGTTGACTGAAGCAAACGCTCAAAAAGCACCTGGAAGAAAGAACCGATACAAAGAATGCTTGTTATCGAAATGTAAAGTGAACCTCCGTTAACGGTCTCTGCAACATCCGACTGAAATTCATAATATGGTCTTGCACCGAATATACCGAAAAGCATAAGGATTACAGCAGCCATGAGGATAAGTGTTATACCGTTTCCTGCGGCTTTATTTGCCATCTCGGGCTTCTTTTCTCCGAGAGATCTTGAAAGCAGGGAGTTTACACCGACTGCGATTCCGGAAGCCAAAGCCACTGCCAACACCTGAACAGGAAATGCTAAAGACAGTGCCGTTACCGCACTCTCTGAAACTCGTGAAATATATATGCTGTCTACAACGTTGTATAATGCCTGCACCATCATGGATGCAATCATAGGAAGAGCCATGTTTAAAAGAAGCTTTCCTATAGGCATTGTTCCCATTTTATTTTCGTTCATTCTTTTTCCTTTCGCCGCGTATTTTGTCAGTCTGTTTAATTAAAAAACAGGTCACCGTAACCGATGACCTGTAGTTTATAATTCCTGATACTTATACTCTTGATAAGTACTCCCCGGTTCTAGTATCAATCTTAATAACATCACCGGTATTTACGAAAAGAGGTACATAAACAGTCGCACCTGTTTCTACTGTAGCAGGCTTTGTAGCACCTGTAGCAGTATCACCCTTTACACCAGGCTCTGTATCAGCGATTGAAAGCTCTACGAAGAGAGGTGGCTCAACTGCGAATACTGATCCGTTGTGTGAGCAAAGCTTAACCATCTCGTTCTCTTTTACAAACTTGAGAGAATCACCGATATCATCTTTTGAAAGTGCTATCTGATCGTATGTCTCAACATCCATGAAATAATAAAGATCTCCATCAGCGTAAAGATACTGATGATCTTTTCTGTCGATACGTGCCTGTGGGCATTTCTCTGTTGGACGGAATGTTTTTTCTACAACACCGCCACTCTTGATGTTCTTAAGTTTTGTACGAACGAAAGCAGCTCCCTTTCCAGGCTTAACGTGCTGGAACTCTATAATCTGAAATACGTTTCCTTCGAACTCTATAGTAATACCGTTTCTGAAATCTCCTGCTGAAATCATTAATTATTCTCCTCCTTAAACTTGCATAAGCGAGTCACATACGCGACTTATTTTATAATAATTCTGCTATTATTTCAAGTTTTCTTTTCTACTTTTTATCATATTTTTCTATGCGCGAATACTTTTTTCTTCTCTCAAAAGAAAAAATTATAGGCTTTTCCAGATACCTTTTAAGTACTATCTGTATCTCCTCTTTTGGGTTGATTGGTTTCGTGAGGATTGTATAAATCCCGGCAATGTTTGCACCCATGACATCCGTAAAAATCTGGTCTCCTACGAAGAAAGTGTTTTTCTCATTGGTGGACATCATTTCCATCGCCCTTCTGTAACCGGCCGGATGAGGTTTGTTTCCCTTAAAAATGTACTGAACCTTTACTTTGTCATTGAAACTTTTTACTCTAGGCTCTTTATTGTTTGATAACAAAACACATTTGAAGCCAATCCTCTTCAGTCGTTCAAACAGCTCTATAGCTTTTTCGTTTGCCGGCGCACCATGCTCTACCAGCGTATTGTCAATATCAAAAATTATGCCCCGATAGCCTTTTTTAAACATTTTTTCATAATCAATACTATAGGCTGAATCGAGGTATTCGTTTGGGTAAAAAATATTTTTCATAGGGATATATTATCATAAAAGAATAATTTTGGGCAAAGAAAAAGAGTGTATCTCTACACTCCAAAAGTATTCTTAATCAAAAATCGAAATTCTCCATTGCTCTTGCAGGTACTGCTGCCTGTCCAAGACTCTGGGATGTCTCAGCCTCTCCGACAAAGAACTGATACTGCTGAATAAGCTGATCTTTCTGCATATCACTTACAGCACGCTCCATATCGAGACTTACAAGGTCGCTGTCCGCGCCCTTCATCTCGTATGTCTTGTCCGGCTGATACTGGCTTGCATAATCGAGAGAAGTAAATGACTGCTCAGGACTTCTGCTGTCAACCGAAACTGCAATATTCATTTGTGCGTTGTCCTGCGATTTATCTTCTACAGCAATATTCTCAGCGTTCTTAGAAAGCTGCACCTGCTGGCTTCTCATCTCGCTGTTTCTAGCTATGCTGTATTCGTAAAATCCGCTTCCCGGACGTATTCCTGAAATATTCATACGCACACCTCATTCTGATTTATTCAAGAAATATATCGGAAGATATTACCGTTACTTAACCCCTAAAACAGATTTTCTTTTAAAGTCTTATAACGTTTACTCATTTGGTGTCAAGCAGAGATTTTAACTCCTCCATGAATGTATTGACATCCTTAAACTCTCTGTAAACAGATGAGAATCTTACATATGCAACAGGATCGAGATCCTTCAAATGTCTCATGACTACTTCACCTATGACAGTACTTGGAATCTCTTTTTCTTCCATATTGAAGATCTCGGTCTCAACATCATCCACAAGCGCGGTAATCTGGCTTACACCTACCGGTCTCTTGTGACATGCTCTCAAAACTCCGGCCTCTATCTTGGCTCTGTCATACTGCTCCCTGTTATTGTCTTTCTTGATGACAATAAGCGGAATCGTTTCTACCTTCTCATAAGTAGTGAATCGTTTTCCGCAGGAATCGCATGATCTCCTTCTTCTGATGGAACTGTTGTCATCAGCAGGTCTGGAATCAATTACACGTGTGTTGTCACTGGCACAAAATGGACACTTCATAAGTTTTCCCCCAAAGAAACAAGTTCATTTGAACATCATCTACAATTATATCTTTTATCTATGGTTTCGTCAAATGAAAGCCACTATATATTGTGCCTCAATCTTTTTTCTTCAAATAAAAGGTCATGCATCTGTCTTTTTTACGCAACAAAAAACCTCAGTCTCTTTCAAAACCGAGGTTTTTACCCTTATTTATTATTCGTTTTTAAGTGAAGCTGATGTTGTCTCAAAATCTGTTGTCTCTGCTGCTCCTGAAAGGTCTGCTGAATCGCTGTATTCACCTGAAACCGTGATTGTGTACTGTGATGTTCCGTCAACGTAAGTTGTTCCATCTGTACCTACGATGCTAACTGTGTTTCCTGACTCATCAACGATAGTTCCTTCTGAATAAAGATTTGTAACTTCGCTGTCGCCTGTTACAACCCACTTGGAATCTGAGCTGATATATACGCTGCAATATCCGTCTCCGCCATTTCCGGCATAAGTCTCGTCATCCACGAATGAACCTGTGAGTGTACTTCCGTTTGTCATGTAGAAGTCAAGCTGTGAGATGCTGTCCCATACTACTTTTCCCTGCATTTCCTGAGAATCTGCGGTAAATGTGCAGTCTGCTCCGTTTTCTCCTTCAGTTCCCCATCCACGGGTATTTGTATTTCCAGTTGCCATGAGGAAGAACTCGCTGTCATCCGCATATGTTATATCAACATCTGAAAGAAGGATGTTTGATTCTGTGTTTGTTGTATAGATAAGTCCACCGTTCTCGGCTGTAAGTGTTCCACCTACAATCTGCATTGTAGCATTACCTACTTCAGCATCTCCGGACATACTCTGGTAAACGATGATATCCCATGTCGTGTCATTTGCTTCAAGGTCCTGCATGCTTCCTGAAATATCACAGTTGTAAAGGTAGAGATTGTTTAATCCCTCCATACAAATTGCCTCTGAACCGGTTGCTGTAAGTGTTGAATTGTTAACGGCAATATCGGCTGTACAATATACTGCCGGTGATCCAACACCGTTACTTGTATATGTTCCACCGTCAACTACCATTGTTCCGCCTCCTCTGTCACTTCTGATGGCAGCGGCAGATTCTCCGTTTGTAGTTACATCAAGATTTGAAGCGTAGAGTGTTCCACCTCCGGCTACATGAATACCACCTGATGTGTTCTGTGTTGTGTTAATTGTCGAATCAGAAACTGTTACAACTCCGTCTCCGTAAGCAAATACACCGGCACCACCTGCGGAATCGGTAGTTATGTTGGCATTTGTGATGGTGGTGGTTCCGTCTGTGGTAAGAATTGCTGCTCCGACTCCGTAAAAGCTGGAGTTGTCTCCACCCGTACTGTCGGATGAAGTTCTGTCTACCGTGATTCCGTCAAGTGTAACGTTTGCTCCGTTAGATACGAGAATAGCATTCTCGTCTGTACCGGTTGATGTGTATGACTGGTCAGAAACCTCTGTATCTTCCGTATACTCAGTAACCGCATCATAGCTGTCTACGCCTGATGCCTGGCCACCCATTCCGCCTCCTTCTCCTCCGAATCCTTCAAAGGTAGAAATTGCGGAAATATTGCCATCCTCATCAAATGTAATCTGAAGAGAAGTTCCTTCTGTTATATCTGAAAGAGTGATTCCGTCGAGAACTGATTCATCTCCTATAGTAAGAGTTGCTTCCTTGGTCTCCATTGAAGGCATCTCTTTTGCGTCTCCGCTTCCGCCCTCAGCGTCGGCCGGCGCTTCCTTGTTTTCATCTGATGGAGCATCTCCATCTGCAGGTGCCTCTGCCTTCTCATCTGATGATGAATCACTATCTGCAGGTGCCTCCTTCTTCTCATCCGATGATGAATCACTATCTGCAGGTGCTTCCTTCTTCTCGTCTGATGATGAATCTCCGTCTGCAGGTGCCTCCTTCTTCTCATCTGATGTTGAATCACTATCTGATGTTGAATCACTATCTGTTGATGCATCACTGTCAGCTGGTGCTTCTCCATCTCCAGATGGTGCATCTCCTGAAGGTGCGTCTCCTGATGGAGCATCACCCGATGGCATGTCTCCGCCTCCCTGCATTACTGAAAGTGTAATTGTTGATCCGTCTACTGCTGAAACAGTTCCCATTACACTGCTGCCTGCCAACTCCGTTGTTTCACTTCCATCTGTATATTCAAATGTGTTTTCTCCTGAAGCTTCTCCATCTGATGCCTCAGATTCAACTGCGCTTGATGTAGTTGTGCTGCTTCCGCAAGCTGCAAGAGACGTCATAGCCAAAGTTGCTACCATAAGTCCACAAACTATTCTCATTTTCTTGTACTGCATTTTTTCTCACCCTGCCACTTCATGTGGCTTACCTTTCATTAAATAAGTTCGCGTAAATTTGTTTTACAAGTACCTATTATACAAACGAAATTGTTTAAACTTTGTTTGTTCTGTGAAGTATATGTGAACGGGTATGGCATTATGATTCCATTTATAATATAATGATTTCGGTTTAAAAATATAACAAATCTATTATTCGGGAGTCCTAAATGAAAAGCTTATACGAAAATACAGACAGGCTCAATTCCCCATTGGAAGCATGGTTTACAGACACGTCTTACATGACGTTTCCAATAGAATCTCATTGGCATTATTTTGTGGAAATCCTTTACGTAACCGAAGGAATCATCAATGTTTCCTGCAATGAGACCACTTATACACTGAAAAAAGGTGAAATGATATTCATTCCGCCTCAGGTCGTTCATGCAATATTCGGTCCTGAAAACAAAAAGAGCGGAAATTACGTAGTCCTTAGATTCGATCCAAACCGAATGGACTTTTCTATGAGCTATCTTCCTAAGGTAAACACTATTTCAAAAGTGTTTACTCAAAACAAGAATATGAAGCTGGTTTTTTCAAATGAGGATATAGACGGAATAGAGCTCAAATCCTTCTTTGATATTTGTCTCTCCGAGATGGACACCAAAAAGTACGGCTATGACCAGTTCATGCAGTATCATGTATCGGCTCTTATCATAGCGCTCTACCGTTATTGGCATGAAAGCGGTGTTGAAATGGAACAGACCGTGTCCGAAGATTATTTCAATATACATGACATACTTATGTATATTGACAGACACTCAAACGAGCAGATTAGAATGGAAACCCTGGCAAAGAAATGCAATATGAGTTACTCATATTTTGCCAAAGTTTTTCATGATCTTTACGGACAGTCATGCAAAGAATATATAGAATTCATAAGACTAAGCAAAGTTGAGAACCTTCTGCTCTTCACGGATTACGATCTGAACTATATCAGCAGTGAAACAGGATTCTCTGACTGCAGCCACCTGATAAGAGTTTTTAAAAGAAGATACGGCATTACGCCTAAGAAATACCGTGCAGGTGCTCGCAGCTAATATGAAAAAGAAACGACACAACTGCAAAGATTGGTTCTTAATCAATCAGCACAGCTGTGTCGCTTTTTTTATCAAAGTATTGTATCCGACCGCCTTAGTATTATGTATTTTTTTCTATTATATGCCATTACTCGCGTCTCAACGCTTCAATAGGGTCAAGGTTTGCTGCCTTGTAACTTGGCATCATTCCGAAGACTATACCGATTACCATTGAGAATGCTACTGCTCCGACTGCGGCAGGACCGCTGATGGCAACAGGCATATCTGCTACTCTTGAAATAATTTCAGCAAGTACAATTCCACTGATAACTCCTATGATACCGCCCAAGCTTGTAAGTACCACAGCCTCTGTAAGGAACTGTCCGAGTATCTTGTTTTTCTTTGCTCCGATAGCTTTCTTAAGACCTATTTCCTGAGTTCTCTCGGTTACTGTAACAAGCATGATATTCATAACTCCGATACCGCCGACCAAAAGTGAAATTCCGGCAATCCAAATGAGCATGTTGTTTGTTGATTCGGAAAGCTGCTGAATCTCCTTAGCCTGCTCAAGAAGATCCTCTGCTTTATATAAAACAGTATCATCTGTCGGGCTTATTGCTGCATTCAAAATGTCTGCTGCTGCTTTTCCGGCCGATGTCATATCATCTGTCGATTCAACCTGGATTACAAGGCTCTCAGGCTCATCGAATCTGAATACTATAGGCCAGTCTGATGAAGGAATATACACACTTCCGGCTGATTCCTGATAGTAGGTGTAATAGTCTTCCTCTGAATTGATTGTCGGCTCAAAAGTAGTTCCGGATGTCACTATTCCGATTACCACGAATGGTTCCTTGTTGATTTCTATTGTCTTTCCAATCGGATCTTCTCCGGGGAAAAGCGTCTCAACAGAATCCTCATCCAGGATTGCTACCTTGTTGTAATCATCATAGTCTTTCTGAGAAAAACCTCGTCCTTTTCTTATGACATAATCAAGTGTCTCAAAGTAGTCAAGGTCGACTCCATTTACACTTCCTCCGGAAAGTGAATTATTCAGATAGAATACATATCCGCTGTAATCTGTTCTTCTGAGATATCTCGCTGCAGATACAACATGATCTATCTTTCTAATCTTTTTCATTGTCTCGTCGGAAATCTGAGTAACACCGTCAGGTACGGAAGTGTACTCATCTATCTCCAACTGGTAATCTCCCTGGTTAAGAAGAATCTTAACCGTGTTGTTTCCGGAACCGATAAGGTTTTGTTTGATCTGCTCATTGGTTCCCTTGATTGTGGAAACGATAGCGATAATAGCTGCTATTCCTATAATAATTCCAAGCATGGTTAAGAAGGAACGCATCTTATGTGACCAAATGCCCTTGAAGGACATTCTTATATTCTCAAGCATTTTCTTCCTCCTTAATCATCATAATCAAATTCTTCATCGTCATCCGATGTGGTGCTATCACTGTCAGAATCATCTGTTACACCTGCATCTGAGTCATCAGCAGTCGAATCATCTGTCGTAACATCAGAATCGTCAACAACTATTCCATCTGAATCATCTGTAATCACATCATCAGCGTCGGTATCGACATCATCAGAATAATCACTGTCGTCATCATTGTAGATTTCGTCGTGCTCTACGGTGACTCCCTCTTTCACGTTTGTACCGTATGGGAATACGATAAAGTCGTTTTCAGAAAGTCCTTCTTTGATTTCTATATAATATCCCTCGTAGGTCTTACCAGTTTTAACATATTGCTTTACAAGCTTGTCGTTTTCATCGGCCTTGTAAACGTAATAGTTTCCGTTTTCTTTTCTGACGTAGCTCTTTTCCAATATGATTGATGCCACTTCATCTGATGTTCCCGAAATCGAAAGGTCCAAAGCATCTCCCGGATCCAAACCCTCACCGTCCTCAATGTATGCGGTAAACGGATAGTATGAAACATTTGAGTTTGATCCGTAGCTGTAATAACCTGATTCAGATGTAGGTATTTCGGATATTTCGGTAATTGTAGCTGTGTATGTCTGGTTGTTGCTCCATGAGGTTGCCTGGATTGTATCGCCTGTTTTAAGTGTACCGAGCAACAATTCCGTGATGTTACCTGTGATATAGCATCCTGTCTTTGCGGACACTTCAACTATAACGTCGCTACTGCTCAAATCCTCCGCAGATAGATCTGCAACCTTTGTAACCTCACCGCTTATGGTCGCAGTGACCTCAGCGCTGTCAAGAGAAGCTTTTATCTTCTGAAGTTCAAGTTCCTGCTTTCTCTTTTTCAGGTCTAATTCCTTCAGATTCTTTTCGCACTCTTCTATAGCCTCTTTGAGCTCTTTTTCGGTATATGTCTCTTCGTCCGAAGTAGAGTCATCATCGTCGTCATCGTCGGAACCGTCATCGAGGTCCTCGACTGTAGCAAAAGTCACCTCTTTTTTGGTGACAACGCTTATATAATCGTCGTCCGCATATGAGGAGGACATTTTGTTTCCGTCAGCCTTCCAGCTGCTTACAATATCTCCTCTGGAAAGATCGTTTCCTTCATATACCTCGAAAACTGCCACTTTGCCCTTTTCGATAAGCCAGTTGAGGTAGCTTCCGTAAACATAACATTCCTCGGTACATAAAAATCTGTAAGGATTTTCAGATGTTCCCTTTCCTGTGTATGCCTTGGCCTCTTTGTTGATGTAGTTATATGCGTCACCATCCTGCATAGGAGTGTTCAGCATCATAACCGCATCTACATCCACGTCGTCATCATCGTCGTCATCGTCTTCCGTCTCTTCATCAGGAACCGGAGTGGTGTTTTTCAGCTTTTCAAGTTTTCTCTGCTCAAGAGTTATCTCATTTGCAATCTGCTGAATCTCAATCTCCTGCTTTTCAACCTTGAGATCACTCTGAGCTGTATCGTAAACGAGAAGAACATCTCCCACATTTACGGTGTCGCCCTCTTTTACCTTAACTTCCGTTATTGTTTTATCGGTAGCATAGTAAATGGACTGCTTGCTGTTTGATGAGACAAGTCCCGTACTGTAGGAAGTTGTCTGGTATGAAAGCCACTCAGCATTATTCAATGTGCTTACTGAAGTCCCCTCGATGCTGGTGGTGTTAACCTTGTGCTGTTTATAGATTCTGATTCCGATAACGCTTCCGCCAATGATTATCGCAAGTACTATCACGGTGACAACAAACTTTTTAAGAGTTTTCATCTGAAGCCACCTCCTGCTTTTCATTATCGGATTTTTCATTCTCTATGAGGAAATCGTCTTCCATAGCTTCCTCTTTTTCGAGTGCTTCGGCTGTACTTCTTGCCTTTTCCTCATCTTCGGAGATGACACCGTCGATTATGTAATAAATCTTTTTAGCATTCTGCGCTATCTTCGGGTCATGTGTAATCATAATAATGGTTACACCCTCTTCATTGAGTTTCTTGAATAGTCTCATTATCTGCTCACCGGATTTCTGATCCAACGCACCGGTAGGCTCATCCGCAAGCAAAATCTTTGGATTGTTAATCATAGCTCTTGCTATGGCAACTCTCTGCTTCTGTCCACCCGAAAGCTGAGTAGGTTTAAAAAGAGCTCTCTCTTTAAGTCCCACTCTCTCGAGAGCCTTCATTGCCCTCTCCTTCTTTTCGGATTTTTTCACTCCGGCGTAGCTCAACGGAAGGCACACATTTTCAAGTGCGCTCTCTCTAGGCATAAGCTGGAATGTCTGAAATACAAATCCTATACTGTTTAGTCTCACATCCGAAAGCGCATTGTCACGAAGTCCAAGAACGCTCTTTCCGTCAAGAATGTATTCTCCTGATGTAGGATGATCGAGACATCCTATAATATTCATTAATGTGGTTTTTCCGGATCCGGAAGGTCCCATGATGGCAACATACTCTCCCTCTTCAACTGAGAGATTGATATCTTTGAGGACCGGAACGACCAGCTTGTCCTGAACATAATCTTTGTAGATATGCTCCAGTGATAAAATCATTCTTAATCCTCCTCAGTGTCAGCTGCACTATCTGCATCATCAGACTCTTCTGTAACTTCTGCCTCAAATGTGCTTGTTGTTCCTTCATCTTCAGGAAGTGCATCCTCTTCAACGTAATCGGAATCGTCTTCATAAGCCGAATCATCAGAACCATCCACATCTTCGTAAATGTAATCCGAATCGTCGGTGAAGTCTCCTTCTTCATCAACAAAATCCGTGTCCATATTGTAAAGGTCAGAAGAATAATCCACCTCAGAAGCATCCTTTACAGCTGTAACTCCCTCATAGAAGTTGTCCATCGGGAATGCAATATAATCATCCTCCGTAAGGCCTGAAAGGATTTCTACTTCACCAAGGTTTTCATCGTATTCGCCAAGTTCAACAACGGCTTTTTTAAGCTTCTCTTTTGAATCCATCATCCAGACATAGTCTGTCTCTGTTCCGTCTTCAGCATATTCTCTTACGATATAGCTCTCGTAAAGCCAAAGACCTTCTTTTGCCACTGTCTGTCCTTCGTCCATCTCTATAAGAACGTGCTGTCCGATGATAAGTCCGTCGGTATTGTCAAGTTCTACATAAAAAGGATAGCTGCTTGATGATGTCTCCGATGAAGAAGAATAGTCATCGTCATCGCTCTTTGTATTCTCTGTATCTATGGACGCGATTTTTCCTGTCCATGTGAGTGTCTCATCGGCTCTTGATCTTACTATTACTGAACCACCAACAGTGAGTGAAGCATAGTTCTGCTCATTTACGGTACCCTTTACACGATAGTTACCAAGCTGCATGATGGTAATCATTGCTTCCTCAGTAGTATCGTAAGAAGTGCTGTTGTTCTCATCATCATCATCGTCAACTGCCTTAACACTCTTTACAACACCACTCGTTGTGCTGTCTACTTCGGTAACTTCCATACTTTTTGTAGCGTTATCAATTTCAAGCTGTTTGCTTTTTCTGTCATACTCAGCCTGTTTGATGTCTGCCTGTTTCTCCTGAATGTCAGTTACGTACTGGAATTTCTCCTCTTCCGGAGCTGCATCACGCGTAGCGACAAGCTCTGCCAAATCCTTATTGTACTGAGTGATATTATCGTTGATTTCCTCTAAGTCCAGCTTAAGCTGAGCAAGATTCATCTCCTGCTCTTCCATATCATATGTAAAAAGAGGAGTTCCGACTTCTACCGTATCTCCGACAGCTACAAGTATTTCCTTTACCTTCTTGTCGGAATCCGGGTTTACCGAAACTGTTTTCTGAGTCTGCACTACTCCTGAGTATCTGTTGTTTCCGGTGATACCACTCCCCATAATGTCACTTACGGTCTCAACGTACACCTTGTCTTCGGTTGATGACTGAAACAAACCGAAATCAAGTTTTCCGGAGTTGTATGCTCCGAATCCGGCAGCAAGTGCCACCGCAATTACCCCTACTGTAATCCCAACCTTTTTTTTGTTCATTATAATTTCCTCTGTGTTTTTATTTTTACCCGCTTTCCGCACAATAAATAAAAGCGGAGTAATTTCATGTCATTAATAAAATATGGCCGGGCGTTTTTACCCGACCATAATTGTTTTAAAGTAAACTATACTTGTCTGTAAGAGACTTAACAATCTGTCTGGCAGTTGGTATGTATTCTTCGCCTTTGAGAATCATGCCTGCGATTGTCTCGGCTATCTTGTCCATGTCGTCCTCTTTCATGCCTCGCGATGTGACAGCCGGTGTTCCCAATCTGATTCCGCTTGTCACAAACGGTGACTTCGGATCATTCGGTATAGTGTTCTTGTTACATGTTATGTTTACTGAATCAAGCAGTTTTTCGACTTCTTTTCCTGTCTTTCCCAAAACTGAGAGATCCACAAGCATAAGGTGATTGTCCGTTCCTCCGGAAACAATCTTTATTCCCCTCGACTGAAGTCCTTCACAGAGAGCTTTTGCATTCTTCAAAATCTGCTCCTGATATGACTTGAACGAAGGATCCAAGGCTTCCTTGAAGCACACAGCCTTTGCAGCTATTACATGCATCAAAGGACCTCCCTGGCTTCCAGGGAATATAGCCTTGTTGAAGTTGTATTTCTCGGCAACTTCATTGCTGCTTAAAATCATTCCGCCTCTAGGTCCCCTTAATGTCTTGTGTGTTGTGGTAGTCACAACATCTGCCCAAGGGAACGGACTCGGATGCAGGCCTGTAGCAACCAGACCCGCTATATGAGCAATGTCTGCCATGAGCACTGCTCCGCAGGCATCCGCCACTTCCCTGAACTTTTTAAAATCTATTGTTCTGGCATAAGCGCTGGCGCCTGCAATGATAAGCTTTGGTTTACATTCCATGGCTATTTCCATGAGCTTATCATAATCTATAAAACCTTCATCATTGACACCGTATGGTACAACATTGAAATACAATCCAGAAAAGTTAACCGGTGAGCCATGTGAAAGATGTCCGCCGTGATCCAGGTTCATACCCATGAGAGTATCTCCCGGTTTTAAAACCGCCATCTCCACAGCCATGTTGGCCTGAGCTCCCGAGTGTGGCTGAACATTTGCATATTCGCACCCAAAAAGCTTTTTGGCTCTTTCTCTCGCAAGTTCCTCAACTACGTCTACGCAGTCACATCCGCCGTAATATCTTTTCCCCGGATATCCTTCAGCATATTTGTTGGTCAAAATCGATCCCATTGCTGACATTACTGCGGGACTTACCCAGTTTTCCGAAGCGATAAGCTCGATATGACTGTTCTGTCTCTCGTGCTCATCGACGATTGCCTGAGCGATTTCAGGGTCTACATTTCTGATGTCTTCAAGTGTGTACATGATGCCTCCTTTGTGTCGGATTTACGTGTTGCTTAGCTAATGGTGTTCTTTCCTATACGTTTTTTCATTACAAACCAAAGTTCGGTAGCAATAAATATAGAAGAATATGATCCACTGATCAAACCAAGCATAAGCGGCAACGCAAAATCCTTGATGGTGGCAACGCCTAAAATGTAGATCATAAATACCATTACAAATGTAGTGATTGAAGTGTAAATACTTCTTGTAAGTGTTTGTGTAAGTGAGATATTTGCAATCTCTTTAATTTCATCCGCTGTCTTTGCAGATCTTGCATTTTTTAAATTTTCACGAATTCTGTCAAAGATGACGATGGTGTCGTTGACAGAATAACCGATAATCGTAAGCATACATGCTATGAATGTATTTCCGACTGATATTCTGAGCACCGCGTAAACAGTGAGCACAACCAAAACGTCGTGAATCAGGGCTACGATGGCGCTGACAGCGAATCTAGGATCGCTGAATCTGAACCAAATGTATATCAGCATGAAGATACAAGCTACAACTACGGCCTTTGTTGCATCGGCTCTCATTTCAGAAGAAATAGTTGAACTGATTGACTCCATTGAAATGTTGTCGCCGTCTACTGAGTAGTTCTCAACAAATACATTAATAAGCTGTTCTCTCTCTGCCTGAGTAAGAGTTCTTGTCTTGAAGATAACATCGTTGCTTCCCTGAACCTGTGTGGTCTGAACGTTGCTGTCTCCTGTCACTTCCTCGATAAGAGGAACAACTTCACTATCAAGTGTTGCAAGGTCGTACTCCTCGTTGAAAGGAACAGTTGTTGATGTTCCACCGATGAAGTCAAGGCTGTAATTCAAGATATTCTCGCCTGATCCTGCGTGAACACCCATTGAAACAAATCCTGCTCCGATGATAACGATTGAAATAAGGAACCAAATTGCTTTTCTCTCGATGAACTTTATTGGAGCAAGTTCCTTTGCTCTTCCGTAAAGCTTCTCATCTCTTGCACCAAGTGCGAAGAATGAATGAAGAATGAATTTTGTAACAACAAGGGCGGTGAACATTGAAAGAATGATACCGATTGCAAGTGTGCTTGCGAATCCCTTTACTGTACCTGTTCCAAGCCAGTACATTACTGCTGCTGCAATAAGTGTTGTAGCGTTTCCGTCAAGGATGGCTGACATAGCCTTCTTGAATCCGATGTCGATAGCGTTTGAAACGCTCTTTCCGGATTTGATTTCCTCTTTGATACGGGCAAAGATGATGACATTGGCATCAACGGCCATACCGATTGAAAGGATGATACCTGCGATACCCGGAAGGGTAAGTGTTATCTCAAACAGATAAAGTGTTGCGATAACAAGGCAAGTATAAATAGCAAGTGCTATAGAAGCAGCAAGTCCCGGTATGAGATACATTACCATCATGAATACCATGACGATTGCAAGACCGATACCTGCAGCCTTAAGACTTGATGATATAGCGTCAGTTCCGAGCTGAGCACCTACAACGTTTGAACGAAGCTCTGTAAGCTCAAGTCCAAGTGAACCGATTCTGATATATGAAGCAAGCTGCTCAGCAGCCTCATAGCTTTCCATTCCGGAAATCTGAGCTTTACCGCCTGTGATAGCTTCCTGAACTGTAGGGTTGCTTACTACAGATCCGTCATAAACGATAGGAAGATTATTTCCGACGTTTGCTGATGTTACTTCTCCAAAGAGCTGTGCTCCCTCATCTGTAAGAGTAAGCTCTACAACGTACTGTGAATTTCCATATGAATCCTGAGTTGAGGCAGCCTGTGCATCGGCAACCATATCTCCGGTCATAAAAACTTCTCCGTCCGGTGTCTGGAACTCAAGTGAACCGGGCGTACCGAGATCTTCAAGGATCTGGTTTGCATCTGTTACACCAGGGATTTCAACTGTGATTCTGTCGTCTCCCTCACGGTAAACAGTAGCCTCTGTACTGTAGCTCTCAACACGCTTCTGGAGTTTGTAAACAGTGTCGCTCATCTCTGCATCAGATGGATTTTCATCTTCTACCTGATATGTGATGCTGACACCACCTGCGAGATCAAGTCCGAGCTTGATGCTCTTGTCTTTTCCGACACCTGTTGAGGAAATAATTGTGTAAGCATAATAACCCAATCCAAGCAAAATGGCAAGAATAAGGACAAGTACAACTACTCCTCTTCCCTTACTATACTTGTTTTTCATTTTCTTTCTCTCCTAATAAATAAAAGAATTTTATTCTGCTTCAGCCATAGCTTCCGCAGCCTTTATCATGATAGCGCACTCGATACGTTTTTTCTGAAGCGCGCATCCCACATCATAGGCATTATGGATATCTCCGTGGAAGTTATATGAGTTTGCGGCACATCCGCCACTACAATAAAACTTCGCAAAGCAGTCTTTACATTTTTCCTTGGCATATACGTTGCAGGACTTGAATTCGTCTCTTATGTCCGTATTCTTTACTCCCTCGAATACATTTCCCATAAGGAAATCTTCATTTCCGACAAACTGATGGCAAGGATACAAGTCTCCCCAAGGTGTCACTGCCAGATATTCTGTTCCCGAGCCGCATCCCGAAAGACGTTTTGCGACGCAAGGTCCTCCCTCAAGATCAATCATAAAGTGGAAGAAATTGAAATCTTTTCCCGCTTTCTTTCTCTCTACCATCTCTTTTGCGAGGTTATCGTATTCTTCAAAAAGCTGTGGTAAATCTTCTTCTCTCAAAGCGTAGGAATCTTTCTCCTCCGCAACTACAGGCTCAACGGATATCTGTTTGAATCCGAGGTCTGCAAGATGAAGCACATCCTTAGAAAAATCAAGATTGTTTCTTGTGAAGGTTCCTCTGACATAGTAGTTTGTCTGATTTCTTGACTCTGCAAACTTCTGGAACTTCGGAACAATCACATCATAGCTTCCCTGTCCTCCGCGGAAAGGTCGCATCATATCATTTATTTCTTTTCTTCCGTCGATACTTAAGACAACGTTTGCCATCTCTTTGTTGGCAAATTTCATAATCTCATCGTCGAGAAGAACTCCATTCGTTGTAAGTGTAAATCTGAAATTCTTGTCGTGGATCTTTTCCTGCTCTCTTCCGTAAGCCACAAGATCTTTAACAACCTGGAAATTCAATGTCGGCTCTCCACCGAAGAAATCGACTTCCAAGTTCTTTCTGCTTCCCGAATTTGCAATAAGGAAGTCCAAAGCAGCCTTTCCGACTTCATAGGACATGAGTGCACGTCTTCCGTGATACTCTCCCTCCTCGGCGAAACAATACTGACAAGCCAGATTGCAATCATGCGCAATGTGAAGGCAAAGCGCCTTGACCACGGTAGGTCTTTTCTTGAAATCAATAATGTAGTCGCGATACTGATCTTCTGTGAAAAGAGCTTCATTTGCTTTGAGCTCCTCTATCTCATCTATCGCTTCCTCAATCTCTTCTTTTGAATAACTGTCTTTGAGTTTATTCAGAATATCTTCTTTTGAATTATCCTCGTAAAGAGCAATACAATCATAAACCACGTCATCAACGACATGAATTGCTCCGCTGTTTACGTCAAGAACAATATTAAAACCATTATTCTTATACTGATGAATCACTTAGATATATATCTCTCTTTCTAATATCAAATCCCGAGATAATCAAATCTCGCGTGGGTTATGTCCGGAGTACTAAATGCTTCGGCATGAACCATACACGAAAAGAATGGAAAACGCTTGAGAGGCGTTTTCCATTCCCCGTCATAACTATCTTATTTTATGCTATTTTGTCTGCTCGCATGTCTGATTTCCAACAGTACATGAAGTCTTGCATGCTGACTGGCAAGATGTCTGGCATTCTCCGCATCCGCCCTTAACAACTGTATTCTGTAATTTTCTTGTGTTTAATGTTTTAACATGTTTCATAACAAACACTCCTTTATCTTCTAGTCATTTGCTCATGTATTATAGCATATTGTCCCTGAGATGCAAAGGTTTTTCACTTTACTTGTTAAATGTGATAGTGTAGCTTCTCTTCCAGTTTTCATCAGGTTTGAGTTTGTTATTGTACTCTCTTCTGGTGAGGTCATCCTCATATGTCTCTCTGTCACATCTGCCATACCAAGGCTCTATGCAAAGGAAAGGTGCATCCTTATCCGGGGACCAAAGTCCAAACAGCGGCGCATCAAATTTCATGGTGATGTATGCCTTACCGTTTTTGTCTTCAAGAACTACTCTGTTTGCCTGATAATCCTCAACAATGTAAACTCCCTCATCGAAGAAGTGGTCGTCCATGACAATCTTTCCATCTTTGTCAAACATAACCTCGGTCTTATAGTTCTTCATAAGACCTTCATTGTTAATTCTTGAGTAAATCAGGCCCTCTTTGGTATTGAAATTGAGGGAATAACCGGCCTTGGTTTTCTCTCCGTTTAAAGGACACATGAATGCCGGATGTGCACCGATGGAAAAATGCATAACGTCATCTTTTCCTTGGTTTGAGACATCCCACAAAACCTTAAGGCATTCGCCCTCAAGCTCGTATCCGATGCGCAAACAGAATTTGAAAGGATAAACCTTCAGTGTGTCTCCGTTTGCCTTGAGTTCAAACCATACACTCTTTGCGTCCTGAGATACAACGTCAAATTCCATATCTCTGGCAAATCCGTGCTGTCCCATAGGATACTTTTTACCCTTATAGGTGTACTCTTTATCCCTGAGGCTTCCTACGAACGGGAACAAAACAGGTGCTGTACGCTTCCAGTATTTCTCATCAGCATTCCACATGTACTCGACGCCGTTTTTGTTCTTCACGCTTTTGATCTCTGCTCCGAAGCTGTCAATCTCGACTTTGAGCCAATCGTTTTTCAACTCAATTACCATACCTTACCCCCTGTTCAATTTTTACCTTCTCTTGTGACTGTTTACAGACTACAATTCACAGTTGTTAACTGTTCTAGGGAACGGAACAACGTCACGAATGTTCTGCATTCCCGTAAGATACATAACGCATCTTTCAAAACCGAGTCCGAATCCCGCATGTCTTGCAGTACCGTACTTTCTCAAGTCGAGATAGAAATCATAATCTTCTTCTCTCATACCGAGCTCATCCATCTTTGCCTTGAGGAGTTCGTAATTATCCTCTCTCTGGCTTCCTCCGATGATCTCTCCGATACCCGGAACAAGACAGTCAACCGCTGCAACGGTCTTTCCGTCCGGATTCAGTTTCATATAAAATGCTTTTATCTCCTTTGGATAATCGGTAACAAATACCGGCTTTTTGAATACCTGCTCTGTGAGGAATCTCTCATGCTCAGTCTGAAGATCAGCCCCCCAGCTAACCTTGTAATCAAACTTGTCATTGTTCTTCTCAAGTATCTCAACAGCCTCTGTATATGTAACTCTTGCAAAATCGTTGTTTACAACGTTCTCAAGTCTTTCGATAAGTCCCTTGTCAACGAAAGAATTGAAGAACTGCATCTCTTCAGGACATGTCTCCATAACATATCTGATGATGTATTTCAGCATATCCTCAGCGAGAATCATATCGTCCTCAAGATCTGCGAATGCTATCTCCGGCTCAATCATCCAGAACTCTGCTGCATGTCTTGTAGTGTTTGATTTCTCGGCTCTGAATGTAGGTCCGAATGTGTATATGTTCTTGAAAGCCATTGCAAATGTCTCTCCGTTAAGCTGTCCGCTAACGGTGAGGTTTGTAGACTTTCCGAAGAAATCCTGTGAATAATCCACTGCTCCGTCATCTGTTTTAGGAACGTTGTCCATGTCAAGTGTTGTTACTCTGAACATCTCTCCTGCACCCTCTGCATCACTGCTTGTGATAAGTGGTGTGTGAACATATACGAAGTCTCTCTCCTGGAAAAACTTATGAATTGCAAATGCTATTGCAGAACGCACTCTGAATACTGCCTCGAAAGTGTTGGTACGAGGTCTTAAGTGAGTGATGGTTCTCAAGTACTCATAAGTATGTCTCTTTTTCTGAAGTGGATAGTCCGGTGTGCTTTCACCTTCGATAATAACTTCAGATGCCTGAAGTTCAAATTTCTGCTTTGCCTCCGGTGTTGAAACCAATGTTCCCTTTACGATGATTGCTGAACCAACGTTAAGTTTCTCGATCTCTGCAAAGTTCTCAAGTCCGTCACCGTAAACCACCTGAAGCGGAGAAAAGAATGTTCCGTCGTTTACAACGATGAATCCGAATGTTTTAGAACTCCTTATACTTCTGATCCAACCACCGATTGTCACTTCCGTGTCTACAAATTTTGCTGTCTCACGGTATAAATCTCTTATACTGGTCATTTGAATGTCCATTTTTCACAATCTCCTAATTATTAATTCCCTTTTTTTATTTTATCCTTAAATCCGGTTTCCGTCACTATGAAACTTAATTATTTTCCGTAGAACTTTCAGTGCTTGTTTCCTCAGCAGCTTCTGTGTTTGCTTCCTCGGTATTTTCTGTCTCTGACGATGTTTCTTCGTTTGTGACATTTGCACGCTCAACAAGAAGATTCTTTGCCTTCTTTATGAGGTAGCTGTACTCAACATAGCTCTTTGCGTAAGCGCTGTACAATGCGTCTTCATCATCGTATCCGTATGATGTGAGAAGTGTCTCTACAAACTCATTGTAACCTGCTGTATCTATCTCGATATTTTCTGTCTCAACAACAGCCTTAAGAATCATCTCGTTTCCCGCACTCTCCTCGATCTGACTCTTAAGATATTCTTTGTATTCGTCTATTGTCATTCCCTGATATGCAGCATACTGCTCTATAGTCATTGAATAAGTATTGAGAATGTTGTTTTCCAATGTCTGATAGCTGTATTCAAATCTCGTATCAAGCATGTTCTCAGGGAAAGAATTTATTGTCGAATTCTCCTTTAACGTTGCAACACACTGATCTGCAATGGCACTGTTTCTCTTGTTCTCATTATTTGTCTTGATGGTTGAGTTTGCCTCTGCAATAAGAGCAGTCACAGTTGAGTATCCAAGATTTGCGGATACATACTCGTCATCGATATTCTCGTGAGTGTATTTCTTTTCTATGGCCTTAATAGTGAAAGTGAATACCGCATCTTTTCCCGCAAGGTCTTCCTCCGAATAATCCTCAGGGAAAGTCACATTGCAATCCACTGTGTCTCCAACCTTTGCTCCCGGAAGGCCTGCTGTAAATCCTTCGATGAAGCTGTAGCCCTGTGAAGCTTCGCTGTTGTTTGCCACGTCAATGATGGTGTCTGTAGCGGAACCGCCGTCAAAAGCAACTCCGTCGATTGATCCAACGTAGTCAGCCTTTATGATGGAATCCTCAAGGACAGTGTCCTGAGTGTCATCATCAACAAATGCTCCGGCATTTTCAATCATCTCGTCGATGAGATCGTACACATCGCTTTCTTTTACAGTGTAGTCATCCTCGTTTATAGAAACTTCAAAGCTTGAATAATCCCCGAGTGTTACATAATCCAATGCAGTGTAATCCTCTTCCGAATAAGGTGCATTTGAAGAAGTAGTGGTTTCTGTATCACTGTTTTCTGTATTTGAGGCATCCTCCGTATTCTCAGTAGAATCAACCTCTGTAGCCGTCTCCGTTGATTCTGTAGTTGCACTCGTCTCCCCCGTGCTGTTTCCGCAGGCTGTTGCCGACATTACAAGTGCTGTGGCAATCATAGCCAAATACAATCTTTTTTTCATTTCTTTCAAATATCCTCCTAACGATTTCAAAAATCAAAATCCTAGTTACAATACCATAAAATACGCAAAATTAAAAGAAGTTTGGTCCTTTATTTTTATTGCTTTTTAGTATGCAAAATGATAGAATAGCACACGTATTTGTGGTAAGGAGGAAATGTTATGAATACGCTTACAATCGTATTGATTGTTATTTTAGTTGTGTTGGCTGCAGCAGCCGTTGCACTTTACTTTTTTGGAAAGAAAGCAGATAAAGCTAAAACCGCTCAGGATCAGATAATCGAAGAAACCAAACAGACTGTCTCAATGCTCATCATCGACAAGAAAAAGATGAAGCTCAAAGACGCAGGTCTTCCATCTTACGTTATCGAGCAGACACCATGGTGGGTAAGACGTTCTAAAGCACCTATCGTAAAAGCAAAGGTCGGACCTAAGGTTATGACTTTCCTTTGCGAGAACAGTGTATACGATCTTGTTCCTGTAAAGAAGGAAGTTAAGGTTACAATCAGCGGACTCTACATCGTAGATGTAAAGGGAATCAGAGGAAACCTTGAAGCTGCCCCAAAGAAAAAGAGTCTTACAAACAGACTTACAGCTAAATACAACGAGTACAGAGCAGAAAACAACAACACCGGTAAAAAGAAGAAATAATTCTTTAAAAACTAACCCTCGCAAATCAAATTGCGAGGGTATTTTTTGTCTTTGTTTAATTACTTTTTAAGCGCCGTAGCGGTTCTTAAAGTATCTGATGAGCGGTTCTGCGGTCACCTTCTTGTGGCACACAGCCTCAGCCATCTCCATGGCAGATCTTGTGTTTCCGTAAACATGGATATTCTCGTTTAACCACTTTGTGATTTTCTTTATCTCACCGTTCTTTAAGATATCATCCACGCTGCCAAGCTCCTCTTCTATCTGTTCAAGAACCATGGCTCCGTAGACACTTCCCAAAAGGTAAGACGGGAAATATCCGAAGTCTCCGCCGGACCAATGCGAATCCTGCAGCAATCCCATTGCGTCATTCTCAGGTGTAATAAAAAGATACTCCTGCATCTTTTCATTCCAGAGCTTAGGAAGATCGCTTATAGGATAACTATCTCTGAAAATTGCCTTCTCTATCTCGTATCTCACGATTATATGCAGGCAATATGTAAGTTCATCAGCATCCACTCTTATAAAGTCATTATTAACCTTCTTTATCTCTCCGGTAAACTCCTCAAAGGAAACATGCTCCAATGCTGGGAACATGGCTTTAATCTTAGGATACAAAGGTACCCAGAAATTATCGTTGCGTCCGAGAATGTTTTCATAGAACCTGGAAATGCACTCATGCAATCCCATGTCATCGCAGCTTCCCGCAACGGTATAGTCGTATTCCGGATTGATATTCTGCTCAAAGATGGCATGTCCACCCTCATGAATTGCTGAAAACATACTGCTCAAGAGGTCATTCTCGTAAAAATGATTTGTGATACGCACGTCAGTTGACCCAAAATCCATTGTGAAAGGATGCTCCGACTCTCCGGTAGTACCGCGGTTAAAATCGAATCCTATGTA